>NZ_JBGFQZ010000025.1:0-50832 GCF_041295535.1 Cellulomonas sp. ICMP 17802
TACGGCGTCGGCGAGGTCCGCGAGCACGCGGGCGTCGTGGTCGACCGCCCGCGGGTCGTCGGCGAGCGGCGCGTCCGGTCCGTGCCGCCCGCTGCCGGAGCCGACGACGACCATCCCGGTCGGCCCGTCGGACACCAGCGAGCGACCCAGCGCCGCCAGCTCGTCCGCGCCCTGCGCGCCCGTCACCTCGACCACCCGGAGCCCGTCCGTGCGACCGGCGCGGACCAGCAGGTGGAGGGCGACGGCGCCGGCGACCGACGCCTGCCCCGCACCCGACCCGGGCAGGACCGCGTCGCGCACCGGCCAGCCCAGCAGCCGGTCGGGGATCCCGGCCGCGCCGAGGGTGGGCCGGACCGTCCCGGCCAGCTCCCGCGGCGCGCGACCGGGTGCGACGACGACGATCGTGCGGGCCTCGGACGCGACCACCTCGCGGACCGCGTCCAGCGCGGCCGCGCGCACCTCCGCGAGCACGGGTGCCGCCCCGGCGGTGCCGGGCACGAGCAGTGCGGTGTCGGGGACCAGTGCGGCGCGGACCAGCATGCGCCGAACCTACGCGACACCTCGGTCCACCCGGATGACGCCGCCGTCTGTGGGCGAGCGCCGGTACTGTCGTGCGCATGGGGTCGTTCGGGGAACGTGCGCGGCGATGGTTCGCGGGACGTCCGCGCCCCGAGCCGGCCGAGCGGCTGCCCGCTCCGGAGCCCGACGACGACGAGCTGCACGACCGCGTGGCCCAGCTGCTCGCGCGCGAGCTCGGGGTCGCGGAACCGGCGCTCGACCTGCCCACCGACGTGACGCCGGCGCGGATCGCCGCGTGGATGACGAACAACCAGTTCAGCTACTTCGTCGACAACGACGGCGACCTGGGCGGCCTGTGGCGGGGTCGGTTGTTCTACTTCTTCCTGTTCGGGGAGAAGTCGGAGATCCTCCAGGTCCGGGGGCAGTGGCACCGCGAGGTCGCGATCGAGCGCCTGGAGGAGGTGCTCGACGTCTGCAACGAGTGGAACGCCGACCGCATCTGGCCCAAGGCGTACGTCCGCGTCCGCGACAACGGCCGCGTGCACGTGGTCTCCGAGGTGGCCACGGACCTCGAGCACGGGGCCACCGACGCGCAGCTGAGCCAGATGCTCTTCTGCGGCCTGTCGACCGGCAGCATGTTCTTCGACGCCCTCGACGAGCGGTACCCGGACCCGGCGGGAGTGGCGCCGTGAGCGGCCCGGGCTGGCTGCTGCGGGTGCTCGGGGGGCTGCCCAAGCCCACCAAGCGTCCGACGCCCGACGACGAGCCGCCGGCTCCCCTGACCCGCGAGCGCATCGCCGACTACCTGGTGGGCCGGGGCTACCGGTTCGTGGTCGACGACGACGGCGACCTCACGGGCACGTGGGACGGCAGCCGGTTCTGGTTCCTGCTCCTCGGCGAGCAGCAGGAGATCCTCCAGGTGCGCGGCCGCTGGCACCGCAGCCTGCCCCTCGACCAGCGCGAGGGCGCGTCGCTGGCGATCAACGACTGGAACCGCGAGCGCATCTGGCCCAAGGCCTACCTGCGCGAGGAGGAGGGCGTCCTCGCGCTCTACAGCGAGGTGTCCGCCGACTTCGAGCCGGGCGTCACCGACCCCCAGCTGGCCCAGCTGCTCGCCTGCGGGCTGGGCACGGGCGTGCAGATGTTCTCGTCGCTGGAGGCCGTGCTCCCCCACGACGGCGCCCCGCCGCCGGACGTGCCCGACAACTGACCCCGGTCAGCGCCGGACGACGGTCGGGAGCCCCAGCACGACCGGACCCGCCGGCCCGCCGGTGCCGCAGGAGTCGCCCGCGCCGCCGTGGCTGTGCTCGTCGGTGCCGTCCTTGCGCCGCTCCCAGGCGTCGCCCGCGGCCGTGCGGCGCACCGCGAACGTGCCCCCCGTCAGCGCCGAGTCGGCCACCAGGTGGTACGGCGCCGCGCGCGTGACGGTCACCCCGACCAGGTCGCCGGGGCGGGGCACGTCGGAGCCGTCCTCGGGCAGCGCCAGGTGCACCAGGCGGTTGTCGGCGGCCCGGCCCGTCACGCGGTGCGTGGCGTCGTCCTTGCGACCGTCGGCCTCGGACACCAGCACCTCGACCGTCCGGCCGACCTGCGCCTGGTTCTCCTCGTGCGAGATGCGGTCCTGCAGGGCCGTCAGGCGCAGGTAGCGCTCCTGCACGACCGCCTTCGGGATCTCGTCGGGCAGGTCGAACGCCGGGGTGCCGGGGCGCGGCGAGTACTGGAACGTGAACGCCGAGGAGAACCGCGAGGCCTCGACCACGCGCAGCGTCTGCTCGAAGTCCTCCTCCGTCTCGCCGGGGAAGCCCACGATGATGTCGGTGGTGATCGACGCGTCGGGCATCGCGGCCCGCACCCGGTCGAGGATGCCGAGGAACTTGTCCGAGCGGTACGAGCGCCGCATGGCCCGCAGCACGCGGTCGGAGCCGGACTGCAGCGGCATGTGCAGCTGCGGCATCACGGTCGGCGTCTCGGCCATGGCCGCGATGACGTCGTCGGTGAACGAGGCCGGGTGCGGGGACGTGAAGCGGAGCCGCTCGAGACCCTCGACCGCCCCGGCGGCGCGCAGCAGCTTGGCGAACGCCCCGCGGTCGCCGAAGCCGACGCCGTACGAGTTCACGTTCTGGCCCAGCAGCGTCACCTCGATGGCACCCTGCGCCACGAGGGCCTCGATCTCCGCGAGGATCTCCCCCGGCCGACGGTCGCGCTCCTTGCCGCGCAGGTGCGGCACGATGCAGAACGTGCAGGTGTTGTTGCACCCGACGCTGATGGAGACCCAGCCGGCGTAGACCGACTCGCGCCGGGTGGGCAGCGTGCTGGGGAAGACCTGCAGCGACTCCTCGATCTCCACCTGCGCCTCGGCGTTGTGGCGGGCGCGCTCGAGCATCGCGGGCAGCACGTCGAGGTTGTGGGTGCCGAACACGACGTCGACCCACGGCGCGCGCTCGACGATGCCCGCGCGGTCCTTCTGCGCCAGGCACCCGCCGACCGCGATCTGCATGCCCGGCCGCGCGCGCTTGGTGCCCGCCAGCCGGCCGAGGTTCCCGTACAGCTTGTCCGCCGCGTTCTCGCGGACCGCGCACGTGTTGATGACGATGACGTCGGCGTCCTCGGCCGCGGCGTCGGCGGCGCTGGCGGCGACGTAGCCGGCCTGCTCGAGCATGCCCGCCATGTGCTCGGAGTCGTGCACGTTCATCTGGCAGCCGAGGGTCTTGACCAGGTAGGTGCGCGCCTGCGGGGTCGCCGACGGGACGTACGGCAGGGCGGTGGGCAGGGTCGTGGACATCACCGACCAGGGTACGGCGACCGGGGCGGCAGCCCCGCATCGCGGGCGGCGCTCGGCGGTGAGCGCTCGCCAGATCGGACATTCCTCCATAGGTTCGACCAATGGGGGACCTTGCTGCTGCCGTGACCGAGCATCCGACCGACGCCCTCGTGGAGCTCCGCGGCGTCGACAAGCACTTCGGCTCCCTGCACGTGCTCCAGCACATCGACCTCACCGTGCGCCGCGGTGAGGTCGTCGTCATCATCGGCCCGTCCGGCAGCGGGAAGTCCACGCTCTGCCGCACGATCAACCGCCTGGAGACCATCGACTCCGGGACCATCGCCCTCGACGGGCAGCCGCTGCCCGCCGAGGGCCGCGCGCTCGCCAGGCTGCGGGCCGACGTCGGCATGGTGTTCCAGTCGTTCAACCTGTTCGCGCACAAGACCGTGCTGCAGAACGTGGTGCTCGGGCAGGTCAAGGCCAAGGGCGTCAAGCCGTCGCAGGCGAAGCAGATCGCGCTGGACCTGCTCGAGCGGGTGGGCGTCCGCGACCAGGCCGACAAGCTCCCCGCGCAGCTCTCCGGCGGTCAGCAGCAGCGCGTCGCCATCGCCCGGGCCCTGGCCATGCAGCCCAAGGTCATGCTCTTCGACGAGCCGACCTCTGCGCTGGACCCCGAGATGATCAACGAGGTCCTCGACGTCATGGTCGGCCTCGCGCGCGACGGCATGACGATGATCGTCGTCACCCACGAGATGGGGTTCGCGCGCCGGGCGGCCCACCGCGTCGTCTTCATGGACGGCGGCCAGATCGTCGAGGAGGCCGACCCCGAGACGTTCTTCACCGCCCCCACCAGCGCCCGCGCGCGCGACTTCCTGTCCAAGATCCTCACCCACTGACCCGACCGACGACCCCACAGGAACCCGACCGACACCGATCACACACACACAAGGGGGACACATGATGCACAGAGGACGACTGGTACTGGCCCTGGCCGCTGCGGCGACTCTCTCGATGGCCGGCTGCTCGAGCGGCGACGACGAGAACGACGCCGGCGCGACCGGCGGCTCGTCGGCGAGCGGCGGCGCGAAGGGCACCGTCAAGATCGGCATCAAGTTCGACCAGCCCGGCCTGGGCTACCAGGACGGCAGCGAGTACACCGGCTTCGACGTCGACGTGGCGAAGTACGTCGCGGGACAGCTCGGCTACGGCGAGGACCAGATCGAGTGGGTGCAGTCGCCCTCGGCCCAGCGGGAGACCCTGCTGCAGAACGGCCAGGTCGACATGATCTTCGCCACCTACTCGATCACCGACAAGCGCAAGGAGGTCGTCTCCTTCGCCGGTCCGTACTTCGTCGCCGGGCAGGACCTGCTCGTCGCCGCCGACGACGACACCATCACCGGCCCCGAGGACCTCGAGGGCAAGAACCTCTGCTCGGTCACCGGCTCGACCTCCGCGCAGCGCATCAAGGACGAGTACGCCACGGGCACCAACCTGCTCGAGCAGCCGGGCTACGCCGAGTGCGTCACCGCGCTGACGGCCGGCACCGTCGACGCCGTCACCACCGACGACATCATCCTGGCCGGCCTGGCCGCCGTGCCCGCCAACAAGGGCAAGGTCAAGGTCGTCGGCAACCCGTTCTCGGAGGAGAACTACGGGGTCGGCATCCCCAAGGGCAGCGACAAGTGCGAAGACATCAACACGGCCATCCAGAAGATGATCGACGACGGCACGTGGCAGGAGCTGCTCGACAAGAACGTCGGGGCGTCCGGCTACAAGGCGAACGCGGACCTGAACCCGCCGACGCCCGCCGCCTGCAGCTGACTCGCCTCCCGGGGACCCCCGCGGCGATCGCGCGGGTCCCCGGGGCACCCGAGAGCAAGGAGCGTCGGTGGACGACGGGTTCCTCCAGCAGTTCGTGTCGCTGTTCGGCGAGTTCGACGTGCCCGCCGCGTTCTGGGTCAACATCCAGCTGACGTTCTTCGCGGGCATCCTCGCCCTCGTCCTGGGCACCGTGCTGGCGACCATGCGGATCTCGCCCGTGCCGAGCCTGCGCTGGGCCGGGTCGACCTACGTCACGCTCCTGCGCAACACCCCGCTCACGATCATCATGGTGTTCTGCGTCCTCGGGCTGTGGGGCCAGCTGGGCTTCACGCTCTCGGCCAGCTTCCAGACGAACTTCTTCCGGCTCGCGATCCTGGCGCTGGCCGTCTACCACGCCGCCTTCGTGTGCGAGGCGCTGCGGTCGGGCGTGAACACGGTGCCCGTCGGGCAGGCCGAGGCGGCGCGCGCGATCGGGCTGTCGTTCTGGCCGGCCGCGCGGCTGATCATCCTGCCGCAGGCCTTCCGCGGCTCCGTCGCCCCGCTGGGCAACGTGCTCATCGCGCTCACCAAGAACTCGACCGTCGCGTCCGCCGCGGGCGTCGCGGAGGCGTCCGGCCTGATGAAGACGATGATCGAGTTCCGGCCCGACGTGATCGTCGCGATCTTCCTCACCTTCGCGCTGGGCTTCGTCATCATCGTCGTGCCCATCGGCCTGGCGACCACCGCGCTCTCCCGACGACTGGCGGTGGCCCGATGAGCACCCTGTTCGACGTCCCCGGACCGGTCGCCCGCCGGCGCATGGTCTGGGTCAACCTCGCCGCGACCGTGGTGGTCGTCGGCATCGGGGCGTGGGTGCTCGCGCGCCTCGGCGCCAAGGGCCAGCTCGACCCCGCGCTGTGGGCGCCGTTCCTCACCGCCAACCCGTGGACCAACTACCTGCTGCCCGGCCTGCGCGACACCCTCAAGGCCGCCGGGATCTCGATCGTGACGGCCGCCGTCTTCGGCCTCGTCTTCGGGCTCGGGCGGCTGTCCACCTCGCGGGTGGTGCGCACCGTGAGCGGCACGGTCGTGGAGTTCTTCCGCGCCGTCCCCGTGCTGCTGATGATGATCTTCTTCTACCTCGGGCTCGGTCAGCTGCGGGTCATGGAGCCCTCCGACGTGCCCCTGGTGGCCGTGGTGCTGGGGCTCACGTTCTACAACGGCTCGGTGTTCGCCGAGCTCGTCCGCTCCGGCGTGCACGGCCTGCCGCGCGGGCAGCGGGAGGCGGCTCTCGCCGTCGGCCTGCGGCCCGCCCAGTCTCTGCGCCTGGTCGAGGTGCCGCAGGCCCTCATCGCGATGCTGCCGGCGATCGCCAGCCAGCTCGTGGTGATCCTCAAGGACACGGCGCTCGGCGTGATCATCACCTACCCCGAACTGCTCGACGCCGCCCGGCGGTTCGGCTCCGGCAACGGCAACATCCTGCAGTCGCTCGTGGTCGCGGCGCTGGTCTTCATCGTCATCAACTACGGCCTGACCAAGCTCGCCGACCTGCTGGCCAGCCGCGTGGGTAAGCGGACCGCGGGCAAGCCGCGCGCGGAGGCGCCCAGCCTGGTCGTCGCCGTCGGCAAGGACTAGCTCAGCCGGCGGTGGCGCTCGCGCGCATCTCCCGGACGACCGTCACCTTGATCTCGCCGGGGTAGGCCAGGTCCGCCTCGATGTGCCGGGCGATCGCCACGGCCAGCTGCGGGAGCGCGAAGTCGTCGACCTCGGACGGCTCGACGACCACGCGGACCTCCCGGCCCGCCGACATGGCCAGCGCCCGGCGCACCCCCGCGTGCGCGGCGACCAGCTGCTCGAGCTTGTCGATGCGCTCGACGTACTGGTCCAGCTCCTCGCGGCGCGCGCCCGGCCGCGCGGCCGAGATGGCGTCCGCCACCTGGACCAGCACCGCCTCGACCGTCTCCGGAGGCACCTCGTCGTGGTGCGCGGCGATCGCGTTGACGACCGTCGCCGACTCCCCGTGCCGGCGCGCGAGGTCGGCCCCGACCGACGCGTGCGTGCCCGCCACCTCGGCGGTGAGCGCCTTGCCGATGTCGTGCAGGAAGGCGCCGCGCCGGCTGACCTCGACGTCGGCGCCCACCTCGGCGGCGAGCGCCGCCGCGAGCAGGGCGGTCTCCACGAGGTGCTCGAGCACGTTCTGGCCGTAGGAGGTGCGCAGCCGGAGCCGGCCGAGCGTCCGCACCAGGGTCGGGTGCAGGCCGCGCACGCCCGCGCGCTCGGCTGCCTCGTGCCCGGCGGCGTCCGTGCGCTCGTCGGCACCCGCGAGCGCCTCGGCGTACGCCTGCTCGATCCGCTGCGGGTGGATGCGCCCGTCCGCCATCAGCGCCTCGAGCGCCACCTGCGCGACCTCCCGGCGCTCGGTGTCGAAGCACGAGAGCACGACGGCGTCCGGCTGGTCGTCGATCAGGACGTTCACGCCCGTCAGCGCCTCGAAGGACCGGATGTTGCGGCCCTCCTTGCCGATGATCCGGCCCTTCATCTCGTCGGACGGCAGCGCGAGCACGGTCAGCGCCGACTGCGAGCTGGTGGGGACCGCGAGCCGCTGCACCGCCGTCGTGACGATCCGCCGGGCCCGTCCCTCGGCCGTCCGGCGCGCCTGCGCCTCCGCGCGACGCACCTGCGCCGCGGCATCGTTCTGCGCGTCCGCGGCGATCCGCCGGGTGAGCTCGGCCCGGGCGTCGTCGGCGGTCAGGCCGGTCACCGACTCGAGCTCGGCCAGTGCCGCACGCTCGGCCTCGGCGGCGCGCCGTGCCGTGTCGCGCTCGGCGTCCTCGACCATCCGCGTCGCCGCGCGTCGTGCCTCGGCGGCGGCCTCCGCGTCGGCACGCGTCCGCCGCTCGAGCTCGTCGGCCGCTGCCCGGTCGGACGCGAGCTGCTGCTCCCGCTCCGTCAGCCGCCGCTCCCGGCGCTCGACGTCGGCCAGCATGGTGCGCGCGTCGTCCTTGATCGAGGCGACGTCCCGCTCGGCCTGCTCCCGCTGGACCCCGGCCTCGCGGCGGGCGACGAGCACGAGCACCAGGGCGACGAGACACGCACCGAGGAGCCCCACGATGGTGGCGATGGCTCCTGCGTCCACGTCGTCCTCCTGGTCCGGTCGCGTCGGACGCGCAACGGGGCCGGTGCGCGGTGGAGCCCATTGTCACCCACGGGTACGCACCGTCGACGCCAACGCCACCCGGGCCGAACCCGCAGATTCCCGACCAGATCCCCCGCGGTCAGTCGCTCAGGTCCGGGCCGCCGATGCTGTCGACGTCCTCCGCGCCGGCCCGCGCGAGCTCCTCGCGCACGAGGCGCGACACGAGCCCGGGCGGGTAACCCTTGCGGCCGAGGGCCGCGAACGTCCGGCGCGCCTGCGTCTGCGCGTCCAGCCCGGAGGTGGACCGGAGCTTGCGCCGCACGAGCTCCCGCGCGGCGACCTCCTCGTCGTCGGAGTCGACCTGCTCGAGGGCCTCGCCCGCGAGCTCGTCGTCGATCCCCCGCCGCCGCAGCTCGACCGCGATGGCTCGCCGGGACAGGCCACGCTCCGCGTGCCGGGTCCGCACGACCATCCGCGCGTACTCGGCGTCGTCGATCAGCCCGACCTCGGTGAACCGGTCGAGCACCCGCCCCGCGACCTCGTCGGGTACGTCCTTGCGGGCCATCGCCTCGGCGAGCTGCGACCTGCTCCGCGCGGACGACGTCAGCAACCGGAGCGCGATCGCCCGGGCCACGGACTCGTGGTCAGGCTCGGCGTCGTCGGCGGCAGACCCGGTCGGGGGCGGCTCGGTGCCGCGCCACCCCCGACCGCGGGTGCTGCTGGTCATGCGACGGCTCAGAAGTCGACGGCCACGGGGGCGTCGGCCGGGGCGTCGACGCGTGCGCCGATGCCGAGCTTCTCCTTGATCTTCTTGTCCAGCTCGTTGGCCAGGTCGGGGTTGTCGCGCAGGAACGCCCGCGCGTTCTCCTTGCCCTGGCCGAGCTGGTCGCCCTCGTACGTGTACCAGGCGCCGGACTTGCGCACGAAGCCGTGCTCCACGCCCATGTCGATCAGGCTGCCCTCGCGGGAGATGCCGACGCCGTAGAGGATGTCGAACTCCGCCTGCTTGAAGGGCGGGGCCATCTTGTTCTTGACGACCTTCACGCGCGTCCGGTTGCCGACCGCGTCCGTACCCTCCTTGAGGGTCTCGATGCGGCGGATGTCCAGGCGCACCGAGGCGTAGAACTTGAGCGCCTTGCCACCGGTCGTCGTCTCGGGCGAGCCGAAGAACACGCCGATCTTCTCGCGCAGCTGGTTGATGAAGATGGCCGTGGTGCCGGACTGGTTCAGCGCGCCGGTGATCTTGCGGAGCGCCTGCGACATGAGCCGGGCCTGGAGGCCGACGTGGCTGTCGCCCATCTCGCCCTCGATCTCCGCCTTGGGCACGAGCGCGGCGACCGAGTCGATGACCACCACGTCGATCGCGCCGGAGCGGATCAGCATGTCCATGATCTCGAGCGCCTGCTCGCCGGTGTCCGGCTGCGAGACCAGCAGCGCGTCGGTGTCGACGCCCAGCTTCTTGGCGTACTCCGGGTCCAGCGCGTGCTCGGCGTCGATGAACGCCGCGATGCCGCCCGCCTTCTGCGCGTTCGCCACCGCGTGCAGCGCGAGCGTGGTCTTGCCGGAGGACTCCGGGCCGTAGATCTCCACGACGCGGCCGCGGGGCAGCCCGCCGATGCCGAGCGCGACGTCCAGCGCGATGGAACCGGTCGGGATGACCTCGACCGGGGCGCGACCGTCGTCGCCGAGACGCATGATCGACCCCTTGCCGAACTGGCGGTCGATCTGGCTGAGTGCGGCCTCGAGGGCCTTGGCGCGATCCTGGGGTGCGGGCATGTCGACCTCGTCTGACTCGGGCAGCGGATGCTGCGGTACGGGGGCTGGTCTTGTTGCGAGCGACGCTATGTCCGACCACTGACATCCCGACCGGGCCGCCCCCTCCCCCGGGATCCGGCGTGCGCCGGAGGGGGCTGTGGGAGGCTCGGTCGCTCACCCGCACGAACCACACTAGCCGAACAGATGTTCGATGCACGCGACACGCCGTCAGCGTGTCGCGTCCACCGTGATCTGCTCCCCCGGGGTCACCACGCGCACGTCCAGGCCCGGCGCGACCCGGGCCGCGGCCGCGGCGAAGGCCGGTCCCGCGCGGTCCATCCAGCCCGGCGGCAGGCGTCGCGAGACCGGCGCGTGCAGCGTCCCCCAGTGCACGGGCACCGCCACGCGGGCGCCGACCGCGACGCACGCCCGGGCGGCCTGGACGGCATCCATGTGCCCGCCCGAGAGGCGCGGCCCCCACCCGCCCACCGGCACGAGCGCGAGGTCGATGGGACCGCCCGCGAGCACCGGGATGATCGACATGCTGGCGAACGGCGCGGTGTCGCCCGCGAACCAGACCCGCACGTCGTCGGTCGCCACGACGAACCCGTGCGTCGAGTTCGGCCGGTGCGGCATCTGCCGGTGCTCGTGCACCGCGGGCACCAGCCGCACGCGGACGTCCGAGCCCGGCACCGTCCACCACTCGAGGTCGGTGAGGCCGTGCCCGCCCGCCACGCCGTGGCCGCGCAGCCAGCGCGCGTTCGTCGGCGCGGTGAGCACGGGCACGTCGCCGAGCAGGCGCAGGGAACCGAGCTCGGCGTGGTCGTGGTGCAGGTGCGAGAGCAGGACCGCGTCGGCGCCCTCCCAGTCCTCGGCGAGCGGTGCGGCGCCCCGACGGCGGAGCAGCCCCGCGTGCCGCTGCAGGAGCGGGTCGGTGAGCAGCCGGACGCCGTCCACGTCGAGCACCGTGCTCGCGTGGCCCAGCCAGCGCACGCGCAGGGTCACGGCCGCAGGCCGGCAGCGTCCGCCCAGCGCACCAGCTGCTCGTGCACGGCCTCCGCCCCGACCAGGATCTCGTCGTCGCCCACGGGCTCGCGGAGCTCGTCGGCCATCTCCCACCGGGCCGGGTGCAGCAGGAACGCGTGGTTCTGCGCGCCCCCGATCCCGCCGTGCGAGCCCACCTGACCCTCGAACGCGTGCACGTGGCCGCGGTCCGTCACCGTCGAGACCAGCAGCAGGTCGCCCGTGTGCGGCAGCCGCGCGGCGCGCAGCAGGTCGGCGCGCCCGCGCGGCCCGTACGGCTCGAGCGGGTCCTCGCCCTCGGGCTCCGCGCCGGGCTGCTCGAGCAGCACCAGGCCCCGCGGACCGACCGCCACGAGCCCCCGGGCCTGGGTGTCGACGACGACGACGCCCACCCCGGGACGCGCGGCGAGCCCGGCGACCATGCCGGGCCAGCGCTCCTGGAAGTCCTCGAAGGTCAGCCGGTGCGGCACCTGCGGGAACCAGACGAGCCCGAGGTTCCCCGAGCCGACGGTGACCACGTCGGGCAGGTCGTCCGCCGGCGCGGGCTGCTTCGGGCGCCCCTGGTCGGGGCCGAGCACCGTCGAGCCGCGCGACAGGTTCAGCGCGCTGTTGAGCAGGGCGTTGAGCGGGCCCCAGTCCTCCCCCGTGCTGCTCTCGACGCCGTCGGCGGCCGGCTGCGCCATGAGCGCCCGCACCGAGTCGAGCAGCGTCTCGCCCCCGAGCTGCTCGTAGGTGGCGCCGAGCGCCTGCCCGTGGTCCGAGAGCACGACGATCTCGTAGTCGCGCGGGGCCACCGCGATCACCCGCTCGAACGTGCCGAGCACGCGGTCCAGGCCCTCGAGCGATCGCAGCGACTCGGGGCGGGTGGGGCCCGCGTGGTGCGCGATCTCGTCGTAGTCGACCAGGTCGACGTACACCGTCGGCGCGCCGCGCAGCAGCGCCTCGGACACCAGCGAGGTGTTGAGGTCGCGCAACAGCACGTTGGTGATCCCGCGCAGCACGACGTACCAGCCGGCGCGCGAGATGCGCGGCTCCACGCCCCGCACGCGCTGCCGGTGGGCCTGGTAGAGCTCCTTGAGCATCTCCCCCACGGACACGGTCACGGCGCGGGCCAGCACGAACGGGCTGGCGAAGAAGCGCACGTACGCCGGTCCCGGCCCGAGCCCGCCGTCCGGCCCCTTGGTCCGCGACTTGCTCATCACCACGAAGCTGGTCGCGGCGTCGCCCGAGAACATCGTCGAGACGGCCGTCCCGCCGCCCGCGAGGAGCCCCTTGCCGGTGGTGAGCCGCTGCTCGACCAGCGCGGCGTCCTCGGGGTGGTTGGTGACCACGAGCCGGCCGAGGTCCCGGTCCCACCAGCGGAACGCCGGGATCTGCGACGAGTCCCCGTGCAGGAGGCCCGCCTGGCTGGCCGGGGTGGTGGACGGGATGCGCGCCCACCAGTGCTCGAGGCGGTGGCTGCCCGTGGTCATCCAGCGCTGCACGGTGGGCGCGAGCCCTGCCTCGATGGCCTCGCGGAGCACGGGGGCCGCCACGCCGTCGAGCTGCACGACGAGCAGGCCGGCCTCCCGCGGCTCCCCCGCCGTCGGCGCGCGGACGCCCTCGCGGCGCGCCTGGCGACCTGCGCGCCGCACGAGGTCGGACACGACGTAGTCGCTGTTGCTCGCGCCGATCAGCCAGCGACCGACCGCCATGACGATCGCGGTGAGCACCAGGACCGCGAGCACGGACCAGACCGTGTCCACGGCGAACCCCGGCACGACGGTCAGCGCCAGCCACAGCACGGCCACCTGGGCGAGCAGCCCGAGGCCGAGGGCCAGCCCGGCGCTGCCGCGGCGCGCGAGGAAGCGCAGCGGGACCCGGAGCAGCAGGTCGCCGGCAGCGACGACGAGGGCCGCGAGCACGATCGCCGCGACGTCGTCGGCGCTCACGCCGCGGCTGAGCGCGACGGCGACCGCGAGGCCGAGGCCCGTGGCGACGAGGGTCAGCACCGCCTCGCCCACGTCGCGGACGGTCGGGACCCAGGTCGGGGTGCGCGTGCCGGGCCGGGACGTCATCGGTGTCTCCTAGGCGCGGGGCGGGGCCGGACGGCGGGCGTCGGCGCCCCAGCGCGCGCTGTCCGGGATCTCGAGCTCGTCGCACAGCGCGTGCCACACGGTGCGGGGCTCCACGTTGTCGTCGAGCGCCTGCATGGCGGTCCGCTGGTCGAGCCCGCGGAGCACCAGCTCGCGCGCGAGCTCGCGGCCGTGCGCGTTGCCGAGGACCTCGTCCACCAGCTGCCAGAACTCTCGTAGCCTCACGGGTGACAGCCTGCCACCCGCGGCGGCGCGCAGGTGTCGGTGGGGGCCGACACAATGGCCCGGTGGTGCTCGACCGCTTCTCCGACCCGACCCGGGCGTGGTTCACGGGCGCGTTCGCCGAGCCCACGACCGCGCAGCTGGGGGCGTGGACCGCGGTCGCGGGCGGCGACCACGCGCTGGTCGTGGCCCCCACCGGGTCCGGCAAGACGCTCGCCGCGTTCCTGTGGGCGCTCGACGGGCTGCTGACCGGCGAGGCACGCGCCGACCCCGTGGAGCGGTGCCGCGTCGTCTACGTCTCGCCGCTCAAGGCGCTGGCGACCGACGTCGAGCGCAACCTGCGCTCGCCCCTGGTCGGCATCCGGCAGGCGGCGACCCGCCTCGGCCTGACGCTGCCGGACGTCAGCGTCGGCATCCGCACGGGCGACACCCCGCCCAGCGAGCGGCGCGCGTTCGCGACGAAGCCGCCGGACATCCTCATCACCACGCCCGAGTCGCTGTACCTCGTGCTGACGTCGGGCGCACGGGCCGGTCTCGCGGGCGTGCGCACGGTGATCGTCGACGAGATCCACGCGGTCGCCGGCACCAAGCGCGGCGCGCACCTGGCGCTGTCGCTCGAGCGGCTCGACGCCCTGCTCGACCACCCCGGCGGGCCCGGCCCGGCGCAGCGCATCGGCCTGTCGGCCACGGTCCGGCCGGTCGACGCGGTGGCCGAGTTCCTCGGTGGCGCGCGCTCGCGGGAGGACCGGGGGCGGTCGGTCGTCGTCGTGCAGCCTCCGTCGACCAAGAAGATCGTCGTCGACGTCGTGGTGCCGGTCCCCGACCTCGCGGACCTGCGCAGCGCGACGCCCGCGGCCGAGGAGCTCGACCTCTCCGGCGCCGCGGCCGGCGAGCTGCCCCGCCCGTCGATCTGGCCGCACGTGGAGGAGCGCGTCGTCGACCTCGTCGCACAGCACCGCTCCACGCTCGTGTTCACCAACTCGCGCCGCGGCGCCGAGCGGCTCACCGCGCGGATGAACGAGGTGTGGGCCGAGCGGTCCGGGGGTGACGTGCCCGATCCCGCCACGTTCCGCGCGGCCGCGGTCCCGGGGCAGTCCGGCACGGCCGTCGGCGTCGACACCCGGGACGCCGCGACGATCCTGGCGCGCGCCCACCACGGGTCGATGAGCCGCGCGGAGCGGACCCGCACCGAGTCCGAGCTCAAGGCCGGGCTGCTGCCCGCGGTCGTGGCCACCAGCTCGCTCGAGCTCGGCATCGACATGGGCGCCATCGACCTGGTCGTGCAGGTGGGCTCGCCGCCGTCGGTGGCCAGCGGGCTCCAGCGCGTCGGCCGGGCCGGCCACCAGGTGGGAGCCGTGTCGCGCGGCATCGTGTTCCCCACGTTCCGCGGCGAGCTCGTGCCTGCGGCCGTGACCGCGCAGCGGATGCGGGAGGGCTCGCTCGAGGCGCTGCGGATCCCGCGCAACCCGCTCGACGTGCTCGCGCAGCAGATCGTCGCCATGGTCGCGGTGGAGGACTGGTCGCTCGAGGAGCTCTCCGCGGTGGTGCGCCGGGCGTCGCCCTTCTCGGGCCTGGGCGACGCCACGCTGCGCGCGGTGCTCGACATGCTGGCCGGGCGGTACCCCAGCGAGGAGTTCGCGGAGCTGCGACCGCGGCTGGTGTGGGACCGCGTGCGGGACGTGCTCAGCGGACGGCCCGGCGCCCTGCGGCTCGCGGTGACCAGCGGCGGCACCATCCCGGACCGCGGCCTGTACGGGGTCTTCCTCGCGGGCAGCGCGACCACCAGCGACGTCCCGGTCGACGCCGAGCGCAGCGGGGGCACCGTGCGCGGCGGAAAGCGCGTGGGCGAGCTGGACGAGGAGATGGTCTACGAGTCGCGCGTCGGCGACATGTTCACGCTCGGCTCCAGCACGTGGCGCATCGACGACATCACGCCCGACCGCGTGCTGGTCACGCCCGCCCCCGGCGTGCCCGGCCGGCTGCCGTTCTGGAAGGGCGACGCCCCCGGTCGGCCCGCGGAGCTGGGGCAGGCGATGGGCGCCTGGGTGCGCGAGCTGGGCGCGCTGACGCCCGACGACGCCCGCGCCCGCGTCGAGGGCGCCGGGCTGGACCCGTGGGCGGCGGACAACCTGCTCACCTACCTGAGCGAGCAGCGCGAGGCGACGGGCGAGGTGCCGACCGACACCGTGCTGGTGGTCGAGCGGTTCCGCGACGAGCTGGGCGACTGGCGCGTGGTCCTGCACTCGCCGTACGGCGCGCGGGTGCACGCGCCGTGGGCGATCGTGATCGGCGCGCGCCTGCGGGAGCGCTACGGGGTCGACGCCGCCGCGATGCACTCGGACGACGGCATCGTGCTGCGCCTGCCCGACATGCTGGACGCCGGGTTCGAGGGCGGCCTCGGTGTCGACGACCCCTGGGCCGAGCCCACCGGACCGGCGATCGACATGGCGGACCTGCTGCTGGACGCCGACGAGGTGCTCGACGCGGTCCGGGCGGAGCTCGGCTCGTCGGCGATGTTCGGCGCGAGGTTCCGCGAGGCGGCGAGCCGCGCGCTGCTGCTGCCCAAGCGCCGGCCCGACCGGCGCCAGCCGCTCTGGCAGCAGCGGCAGCGCTCCGCCCAGCTGCTCGCCGTGGCCGCCGAGTACCCCGACTTCCCGATCCTGCTCGAGGCCGTCCGGGAGTGCCTGCAGGACGACTTCGACACCGACGCGCTCGCCACGCTCATGCGCGACGTCGCGGCCCGCCGGATCCGCGTGGTCGAGGTCACCACCACGCAGCCGTCGCCCTTCGCGCAGTCCCTGCTGTTCGGCTACACCGCGCAGTTCCTCTACGACGGCGACGCCCCCCTGGCCGAGCGCCGCGCGGCGGCCCTGACCCTCGACCCGACGCTGCTGGCCGAGCTGCTCGGGCAGGGCGGCGAGTCGCAGCTGGCGGACCTGCTGGACCCCGAGGCCGTCCTGCGGACCGAGGCCGAGCTCAGCGGCCGGGCACCCGAGCGCCAGGCGGGCACGCTCGAGCAGCTCGCCGACGCCGTGCGGCGGCAGGGGCCGCTGACCGCCGACGAGCTGGCCGAGCGCACCAGGCCCGAGGTCCGCGACCAGGTGCCGGCCTGGCTGACCGAGCTCGAGAGCGCCCGGCGGCTGATCCGCGTGCGGCTCGGCGCGGTGGCGCCCGAGCGGGCCGACCAGTGGGCGGCCGTCGAGGACGCCGGGCGCCTGCGCGACGCCCTCGGGGTCGCGCTGCCGGTGGGCGTGCCCGAGGTGTTCACCGAGGTGGTGCCCGACCCGGTCGGCGACCTGCTGCGCCGGCACGCGCGCACCCACGGGCCGTTCACGGCGGCGCAGGCCGCCGCCCGGTTCGGCTGGGGTGTCGCGGTGGTGACGGAGACGCTGCGCCGGATGGAGCGGCTCGGCGTGCTGGTCCAGGGGCGCCTGCGCCCGGACGTGCTCGGCGGCACCGGCGACGAGTTCTGCGACGCCGACGTGCTGCGGACGCTGCGCCGGCGCTCCCTGGCCGCGCTGCGCGCCGAGGTCGAGCCGGTCGCCCCGCAGGCGCTCGGCGTCTTCCTGCCCCGCTGGCAGGGCGTCCAGCCGGTCGGCCGGTCGGGTCGCAGCTCGGCGACCGGCTCGCTGCGCGGCGTCGACGGTGTGGCGCGCGTGGTCGAGCAGCTGGCCGGCGCGGTCCTGCCGGCCTCGGCCCTGGAGACCCACGTGCTGCCCGCGCGCGTGACCGACTACGCGCCGTCGATGCTCGACGAGCTCACCGCCGCGGGCGAGGTCGTCTGGTCCGGGCACGGCGCGCTCGCCGGGCACGACGGCCTGATCTCGCTGCACCCGGCGGGCGTCGCGGATCTGACGCTCCCGCCGGCCGCCGCCCCGCCCGACTCGCCCCTGCACGCCGCGATCCTCGAGGCGCTGGCCGGTGGCGGCGCCTGGTTCCTCGGCGCGCTCGCCGAGCGCGTCCGCCAGCTACGGCCCGACGAGGCCTCGCCGACCCAGTCCGAGGTCGCGGAGGCCGTGTGGGACCTGGTGTGGACCGGGCACGTGACCAACGACGGGCTCGCGCCCCTGCGCGCGTGGCTGGGCAGCGGCAGCACGGCGCACCGCACGCGGGCGGCGGCACCGCGCGGTCGGCAGCTGCGCCCGCGGCTCGGGCTGCGCGCCGCCGTGCAGCTGGCCGGCGATCCCGGCGCCCGGTCGTCCGCGCTCGGGGTCAACGGGGCCGCGAGCGGGGGCCGGTGGTCGCTGCTCCCCGCCCGCGAGGCCGACCCGACGCTGCGCGCCCACGCGCTCGCCGCCCAGCTGCTCGACCGGCACGGCATCCTCACGCGGGCCGTCGCGCCGGCCGAGGGCATCGGTGCCCGCTTCGCCGACGTCTACCGGGTCCTGTCCGCGCTCGAGCAGGGCGGGCAGGTGCGCCGCGGCTACTTCGTCGAACGTCTCGGCGGCTCGCAGTTCGCTCTGCCGGGCGCGGTCGACCGGCTCCGCGTCGACGCGCAGGTGGTCGACCGGGCGGCCGACGCCCAGGCCGCCCAGGACCCGCAGGTGGTCGTGCTCGCCGCGACCGACCCCGCCAACCCGTACGGCGCCTCGCTTCCGTGGCCCGCCCCGGGGCCGGCCGCCGACGACGCGGCCGCCGGCCGCCACCGCCCGGGCCGCAAGGGCGGCGGGCTCGTGGTGCTGGTGGACGGCGCCCTCGTGCTCTACCTCGAGCGCGGCGGCCGCACCGTGCTGTCGTTCACGTCCGACGCCGCGGTGCTCACGGCGGCCGCCGACGGGCTCGCGTCGACCGTGCGGACGCGGCGCACCGGTCGGCTCACCATCGTGCGCATCGACGGCGTCGAGGTCCTCGCCGGCGCGCTGCACGGCACGCTCGGGCAGGCACTCGTCGCGGCCGGGTTCGCCACCACTCCCCGCGGCCTGCGTCTGCGGGACCGGCCGTGACGGCGGGCGTGCGTGCCTGAGGGCGACGTCCTGCGCCGGACCGCCGACCGGTTCCAGCTCGCGCTGACCGGGCACGTCGTCGTCCGGTCGGACCTGCGCTGGCCGTCGGCCGCCACGGTGGACCTGACCGGCACGACCGTGCTGGAGACCCGGTCGTACGGCAAGCACCTGCTGACCCGGTTCGACGACGGGCGCACGCTGCACACCCACCTGCGCATGGAGGGCTACTGGCGCATCTGGCGCACGGGCAGCCGGGAGGCCGCGGCCCGCTCCCCCCAGGTCCGTGCGGTGCTCGCGACCGAGGAGTGGACCGCCGTCGGGCACCACCTGGGCATGCTGGACGTGGTGCGCACGCGGGACGAGCGCACGCTCCTCGGACACCTCGGACCGGACCTGCTGGGCGAGACGGTCGACGTCGACGAGGCGCTGCGGCGCTGGTCGGCGCGGGGCTCCACACCGGCGGCCGAGGTGCTGCTGGACCAGACCGTCGTGGCCGGGATCGGCACCATCTTCGCCGCCGAGTCGCTGTTCGCGGAGCGCCTGTGGCCGTGGACGCCGGCCGACGCGGTGCCGGACCCCTCGCGGCTGCTCGCTGTCGCCCGCCGCCAGCTGCAGCGCGCCGTCGCCGAGGGGAGGCCGCCGGGACACGTGCACGGGCGACTGCGCCGGCCGTGCCACCGCTGCGGAACGCCGATCGCGGTGGGTCAGGCGCGCAAGCCGCCCATGGAACGGCCGATCTTCTACTGCCCGCGCTGCCAGGCGGCGCCGGCCTGAGCGCGAGCCGACCGTCCCGGAGACGCGCAACGGTCCGCGGACGGGTGTGTCCACGGACCGTGCAGGATGACGCCCGGGCCTCGCGGTCCGGCGTCGTGGGCGCTCGCGAGCAACCCACCGATCGGGCGGAGCGCCCGATCACTCGGTGATGGCCGAGGCCTCCGATCAGCCGATGGCGGCGAGCTCCGACCGCGACCGCGCCCAGCCGGAGTCGGCGGCACCGGCCACCGACGCCGCGAGGTCCGCGGGCACCGTGTCGGGGATCAGCAGACCCTCGGCGACGGCGACACGATCACTGACCTCGCGCAGCACGAGCGACATCGGGACGTCGAGCGCCTCGCAGATGCTGTTCAGCAGCTCCGACGACGCTTCCTTCTGACCCCGCTCCACCTCGCTCAGGTACCCGAGCGAGACGCGGGCTGCCGACGACACCTCACGCAGGGTGCGCCCCTGGCGCTGTCGCGCGTCCCGCAGCACATCGCCGATCTCTCGACGGAGTACAACCATCCGGGCTCCCCCTCTCGCGTCACGTGCCACATCCGCCCCGGGAACCGGAGTCCTCTGCGGACCCGGAACCCCTGCGGATCCCTGAAGGATTCCACCGTACCTTGCACCGCCGACACGCGAAGGCAGGCGTCGTGCCGGAGGTCGAGTGCTCATCACGGTCGTAGTAACGGTCCGTCGGCGACAAGTGTTCCCGCTGTCCGCCCCGATGCCTCCCGCAGCGCGCGAGATTCACCCCGGTCGGCCGAGGAATTCCACCCCCAGCGCGAGCACGGCGGCCGCGGTCCGGGCGCGGACGGCCGCCCGGTCTCCGGCCAGCCGCAGCGACCGGACCTGCGTCCCGTCGGGCGTCGACACGGCGACGTGGACGGTGCCGGGCGGGTACCCGTCCTGCGGGTCGGGCCCCGCCACCCCCGTCGTCGCGAGCCCCACGTCGGCCCCGAGGCGCGCCCGGACTCCGCGGGCCATGGCGCCGGCGACGTCGGGGTCCACCGCGCCGCGGGCCTCCAGCAGCGCATGGTCGACGTCGAGCAGCGCCGCCTTGAGGTCGGTGGCGTACGCGACGACGGCGCCCCGCAGGACGCTGGAGGCGCCCGGCACCTCGACCAGCGTCGAGCACACGAGCCCCCCGGTCAGGGACTCGGCGACGGCCAGGGTCCAGCCGCGGGCGCCGACGGCCGCGAGGAGCTGCTCGGCGTCCGGCACGTCACAGCCCGGAGGCGGGCGGGCGGCTCGCGGTCCGGCTGATCCGGAGCCCCGTGCGGGCGTAGTCCAGGCCGGTCACCACCGTCACCACGACCGCGGCGGCCATCACGATCGCCGCGACCACCGAGACGAACGTCGGCAGCTGGTCGAGCGGCAGCAGGTACAGGCCGATGGCGACGGACTGCAGGACCGTCTTCAGCTTGCCGCCGCGCGACGCGGGCAGCACCACGTACCGCAGCAGGAAGAACCGCATCGCGGTGATGCCGAGCTCGCGCACCAGGATGACCACCGTGATCCACCACGACAGGTCGCCCAGCCACGACAGCAGCACGAGCGCGGTACCGATGAGCACCTTGTCCGCGATGGGGTCGAGCAGCTTGCCGAGGTCAGTCACCTGACCCGAGCGCCGGGCGAGCCAGCCGTCGAGCCGGTCCGTCGCCGCCGCCAGCACGAACAGCCCGGTCGCGACCAGGCGGCCCGTGGTGCTGTGCCCTCCGTCGGCCAGGAGGGCCCAGGCGAAGAACGGCACCATCGCGATGCGCAGCACCGTGAGCGCGTTCGCCAGGTTCCAGGCGGACGGCGCAGAAGGCGCAGAAGGCGCAGCGGGAACGGCGTCGGACACCCGGACAGCCTAGAGGGGTGCGAGCGGTGGCCCGCGCATCCACTATCGTCCGCGTGTGACCCGCCACGCCCGCGCCGGCCGACGCGCGCCCGTCGCCCTCGGCCTCGCGATCCTGGCGCTCGTCGTGGTGAGCGTGGGCGGCGCCACCGCCGCCCTGCGCCCCTGGGAGCACCGGGTCCTGGCGGAGGGCACGGCACCGGCGCTTCCCGACGCCGTCGACACCCCGACGCCCACCCCCGCACCCACCCCGACGGCGGACCCGGACGTCGAGTTCTCCATCGTCGCGACCGGCGACGTCCTGCCTCACCTGCCGGTCCTGTCCGACGCCCGCGCCGCGGACGGCGGCTACGACTTCGCGCCCGTGCTCGCGCCGATGGACCGGTGGGTCCAGGGCGCCGACCTGGCCCTCTGCCATCTCGAGGTCCCGGTCGCGCCCGCCGGCACGCCGCCGAGCGGGTACCCGCTGTTCGGCTCGCCGGCGCAGATCGCGTCGTCGCTCGCGGCCCAGGGCTGGGACGGCTGCTCGACGGCGTCGAACCACTCGGTCGACCGGGGCTTCGCGGGCATCACGGCGACGCTCGACGCACTCGACGCCGCGGGGCTCGGGCACGTCGGCACCGCGCGCACCGCGGTCGAGCAGTCCCAGCCGCAGCTGTACCGGCTCGAGCGCGCGGGCCGGACGATCACCGTGGCGCACATCGCGGCCGCGTACGGCACCAACGGCATGCCGGTGGACGACGCCCGGCCGTGGTCGGTCAACCTCATCGACGTCCCGGCGCTGGTGGCGCAGGCCACGGCCGCGCGCGCCGCCGGCGCCGACCTGGTCGTGGCCAGCCTGCACTGCTGCGTCGAGTACCGCACCGAGCCCACCGCCGAGCAGGTCGCGATCGACCAGCAGCTGGCCGACTCCGGCGTGATCGACCTGCTCATCGGCCACCACGCGCACGTCCCGCAGCCCGTCGTGCACCTCAGCGGTGGGCCGCGCGGCGAGGGCATGTGGGTGGCCTACGGCCTGGGCAACTACGTCTCCAACCAGGACTCCGACTGCTGCGTGCCGAACACGGACTCCGGGTTGATGCTGACGGCTCACGTCGAGAGCGTGGGAGCGTTCCCGGCCGAGGGGCGCCCCGCCGGACCCGTGCGCGTCACCGGCGTCGAGTGGACGCCGATCACGGTCGACCGGCTGGGTGGGCACCAGGTGCACGCGCTCGCCGACATCGTGGGCGGCACCGGCACTCTCAGCGCCGCGCAGGTGGCCGACCGGACGGCGCGGGTGGAGGCCGCGGCGGGCGACCAGGCCCCGCAGCGCACCACGCCGACCCGGCCGACCGGGCCGGAGCCCGTCGTCGTGCCCCGCGTCAGCGGCTGATGTCGCCCGGCTGGGCGCTGCCGTACAGCCACCCCTGCCCGTAGCGCCAGCCGTTGCGGTGCAGGTACTCGGCCTGCTCCTCGTGCTCGATGCCCTCGGCGATGGTGACCATGGCCAGCTCGCGGGCCAGCGCCCCGAGCGCCCGGGCCACCTTGCCGGCGGTCGGGTCCTCGGGGATGCCGGACGTGAACGACATGTCGAGCTTCACACCGGCCACCGGCAGGTCGCGCAGGTAGGACAGCGGCGACACCCCCGTGCCGAAGTCGTCGAGCAGGATGGGCACGCCCGCGGCGGACAGCTGCGTGAGCTCGTGCCGGATCCGGGTGCCGGAGGCGACGAGCGAGGACTCCGTGAGCTCCACGACGATCCGGCCCGCGGTCAGGCGGTGCCGCGAGATCTCGCCCAGCAGCGTCGTCGCGAACTCCCCGTCGCCCAGCTGGTCGGCCGAGACGTTCACCGACACCCAGCGCGTCCGGTCGTGGATCGACGCGACGAACTCCACCACGCGCGTGGCCACCAGCTGCCCGAGCGCGACGGACATGCCCGCCTCCTGGATCAGCGAGAGGAACGAGGCCGGGAGCAGCAGCCCGCGCGTGGGGTGCTCCCAGCGCACCAGCGCCTCGTAGCCCACCACCCGGGAGTCGGACAGGTCCACGATCGGCTGGTAGTGCACGACGAGCTGGTCCTGGGCGATCGCCGCGGAGAGCTCGCGGTGCAGGTCGGAGGCCGAGCCCATGGTCATCGAGGCCTCGTAGACCTCCGTGCGGCTGCGGCCCGAGCCCTTCGCCCGGTACAGCGCGGCGTCGGCGGCCGCGAGCAGGCCCGGGGCGCCGCCCTCGATCGTCTCGGGGTCCGCCAGGGCGATCCCGATGCTCGCGGCGACCGTGAGCCGGCGCCGGCCGACCCGCACCGGCTCCAGCAGCCCCGTGTGGATCGCGGCGGCCACCTCGAACACCGCCCGAGGGCCGTCGAGGTCCTGCACGACCACGACGAACTCGTCGCCGCCCAGCCGCGCGACCGTGCCGCGGCGCGCGGTGGCCGCCCGCAGGACGCCCGCCACGTGCACGAGCACCTCGTCGCCGGCCGCGTGCCCGTACCGGTCGTTGATCTCCTTGAAGCCGTCGAGGTCGCAGGCGAGCACGGCCACCCGGTCGACGATGCCCGGCTGCTCGAGCACCGACTGCAGGACCTCCTGCAGCAGCGTCCGGTTGGCCAGCCCGGTCAGCGGGTCGTGCATGGCGCGGTGCGTGAGCATCTCGGCCTGCAGCCGCGACTCGGTGGAGTCCCGGACCTGCACGACGAAGTGGTCGGGCGCCCCCGTCGGCGTGCGCACCAGCGCGGCGTCGAGGGCGACCCACACCTGGTGCCCGTCGGCGCGCTGGTAGCGCTTCTCGAGCGAGAACCTGTGCTGCCCGCCCCCGAGCAGGCGGTCGACCTCGAGCCGCTCGGCGGGGCGACCCTCGGGCGTGCTGAGGTCCTCCATGCGGTACCCGCGCAGGGCGCCGACGCTGGTGCCCAGCAGCTCCGCGAACGCCGCGTTGGCCTCGACGATCCGCCACTCGAGGTCCACCAGGGCCATACCGATCGGCGCGTTCTCCATCGCGACCCGGAACTGCATCTCGCTGCGGGTCAGCGCGGCCTCGACCTCGCGGCGGCCGGTCACGTCGACCAGGGTCGTCAGCACCGCGGCCGCGTCGCCGTCGCCCGCGGGCACCAGCTGGCTCGCCACCTGCACCATGCGCGCCTGCGTGGTGTCCGTGCCGGGCAGCGCGACCCCCACCAGCTCGGAGTCCACCGTCCAGCCGGCGCGCGCCACGCCGGAGCGGTGTCCCAGGACCGCCGCCGGGTTCATGGCCAGGCCCATCTCGTTGACCAGCACGACGGGCAGGTCGCCCACGGAGCGGCCCACCGACGAGGCGGCGTCGACCCCGAGGATCGCCGCCGCCCGCTCGGAGATGTCGAGCACCCGGCCCGACAGCGACTGGACGAGCACGCCCTCCTTGGTCACCGACTGCAGGGCGTCGTACCGGTGCCGCAGCTCGCGCGAGAGCTCCAGCAGCTCGTTGGCGCGGCGGACCTGCGCGCGCTGCCGGCCGAGCAGGAGGAGCACGGCGACGAGCGCCACGATCGCGACGATCGCGATGACCGTGCTGACGACCCCGAGGGGGCCGGAGGTCGCGGCGGTCACCGACCCCCGCCGGACCAGCGCCCGGCGTCGTCCTCCTCCGCGCCGTCGAAGTAGTCGGTCGAAACGGGCGGCTCGCCCGGCAGCGCTCCGTCGACCACGGCGTACCGGTCGTCCTCCTCTGTGCCCGGCGCCCCGCGCAGCATGGCCAGCGTGCCGGGCAGGTCGTCGGGCTGGACCAGCACCTCGCGCGCCTTGGAGCCCTCGGAGGGGCCGACGATCTCGCGCGACTCGAGCAGGTCCATGAGCCGTCCGGCCTTGGCGAACCCGACCCGCAGCTTGCGCTGCAGCATCGACGTCGAGCCGAACTGCGTGGTCACCACCAGCTCCGCGGCCTGCAGCAGCAGGTCGAGGTCGTCGCCGATGTCCTCGTCCACCTGCTTCTTGACCGCGGCGACGGCGACGTCCTGCCGGTACACGGGCTTGAGCTGCTTCTTCACGTGCTCGACGACCGCGTGGATCTCCGACTCCGAGACCCAGGCGCCCTGCGTGCGCATGGGCTTGGCCGCGCCCATCGGCAGGAACAGCGCGTCGCCCTGGCCGATCAGCTTCTCGGCCCCCGGCTGGTCGAGCACGACGCGCGAGTCGGTGAGGCTGCTGGTGGCGAAGGCGAGGCGGGACGGCACGTTGGCCTTGATCAGGCCGGTGACCACGTCGACGCTGGGCCGCTGCGTGGCGAGCACCAGGTGGATGCCGGCCGCGCGGGCGAGCTGCGTGATCCGCTGGATGGACGCCTCGACGTCGCGCGGGGCGACCATCATGAGGTCGGCCAGCTCGTCGACCACCACCAGCAGGTACGGGTACGTCGCGATCTTGCGCTCCGAGCCGGGCAGCGGCTTGACCTTGCCCGCCCGCACCGCGGTGTTGAAGTCGTCGATGTGCTTGAACCCGAAGTTCGCCAGGTCGTCGTAGCGCGCCTCCATCTCGCGCACCACCCACTCGAGCGCCTCGGCGGCCTTCTTGGGGTTCGTGATGATCGGCGTGATCAGGTGCGGGATGCCCTCGTAGATCGTCAGCTCGACGCGCTTCGGGTCGACCAGCACCATGCGCACCTCGTCGGGCGTCGCGCGCATGAGGATCGAGACGATCATCGAGTTCACGAAGCTCGACTTGCCCGCGCCCGTGGCGCCCGCCACCAGCAGGTGGGGCATCTTGGCCAGGTTGGCGGTGACGTACCCGCCCTCGACGTCCTTGCCGACGCCGATCACCATCGGGTGCTCGGTGCGCTTGGCCGCGCTCGAGCGCAGCACGTCGCCGAGCGAGACCGTCTCGCGGTCGGTGTTGGGGATCTCGATGCCGATGGCCGACTTGCCGGGGATGGGCGACAGGATCCGGACGTCCGCGCTGGCCACGGCGTAGGCGATGTTCTTGCTCAGCGCGGTCACCCGCTCGACCTTGACCGCCTGGCCCAGCTCGACCTCGTACCGCGTGACCGTCGGGCCGCGCGTGAACCCGGTGACCTGCGCGTCGATCTCGAAGGCGTCGAGCACGGAGGTCAGGGACTCGACCACGCGGTCGTTGGCCGCCGAGCGCACCTTGTGCGGCGCACCCTTGGCCAGCACGTCCTCGGCGGGCAGCGTGTAGAGCACGTCGCCGCCGAGCATCGGCTGCTCGCCGCGCGGGACCGGCGTGGTCTCGGGTGCGGCCAGCGGGGGCTTGGCCGCGACGACGGTCGTCGGCACGGTGTCCGGCGCCGCGTCGCGCGCCAGCTGCGCCTCGGCCTCGGCCTCGGCGGCCGCGATGATGGCCGCGCGGGCGAACGCCTCGTCGCCGTCGTAGCCGTCCAGCCGGGTGTCCTCGGGCTCGTCCACCTGCTCGGCGCGCTGCCGCCGGCGGCCGAGCAGCCCCCGCTTGGCCGGCGGCGCCTCGATCTCGGGCACCGCGGTGTGCAGGGCGTTGATCACGAGCGGCGCGTCGTCCTCGGCTGCAGCCTCGGCCGGCTCCCGGTGGTTGCCCGTGAGCTTGTCGTAGACCCCGCGCAGCCGCGGGACCACCTGGTGCACCGGCGTCGCGGTGACGACGAGGACGCCGAAGAAGGCGAGCAGGATCAGCAGGGCGACCGCCACGCCGGGCGTGAGCAGGCTGGCCAGCGGGGTGCCGACGAGGAACCCGACCATGCCGCCCGCCTGCCGCAGGGCGGCGAAGTCGTCGGTGCCGGGCAGCCCGGCGGCGATCTGCACGAGGCCGCAGACCGCGAGCGTGATCGCGCCGAGCCCGATCACGATGCGCCCGTTGGCCTCGACGCGCTCGGGGTGCCGCATGAGCCGGACCGCGAGCCCGAGCAGGACGAGCGGGACGACGACGCCGACCTTGCCGAACGTGCCGGCCACGACGTTGTGCACGACCGTGCCGGCGGTGCCGGACAGGTCCCACCACTCGCGGGCGGCGATGACGATGGCCAGGCCGAGGAGCGTGAACGCCAGGCCGTCCCGGCGGTGCGACGGGTCCAGGTCCCGGGCGCCCTTGCCCACGCGGCGCGCGGTGCCGCCGACGAGGTGGGCCGTGCCCATGAACACGCCCTTGACGATGCGCACGGGCAGCGCCGGGCGGGGCGGCGGCGGGGCGGGCTTGCGCCCCTGCGGGCGGGAGGATCCGGACGGCTTGCCGGAGGCGCGCGACGTCGCCGGCGCACCGGAGCGGGCGCGAGGGGTGGACGTACGAGTCGCCATGGTCCTCAAAGTAGCCGGGGCTGCCTGCCGGACGGGCACGCCCGGGCGCGTGTCGGCCGCGTGATCACCCGATCAGCACGCCGGGACCGCGCGGGGCGACGCCGCTGTGGGCGGTCCGTGCCACGGTGGAGTGATGACGGTGACCCGCGGGCAGGTGCTGCGGTACCGCGTGCACGCCCAGCAGCTCGACCGGCCGACCAGCACGCGTCGGCGGCCTGACGACGCCGCGATCCTCGACCTCGGAGTGCAGGACACCGGGCCGGACGGTGCCCTGTGGGCGCTCGCGCTGCGCGGCGTGCCCGTGCGCGCCCACGACTGGCCGCCCGAGCTCGCCCTCGCCTGGACGGTGCGGGGCGCCCCGCACGCCTACCGGCGCGCGGACCTGCCGCTCGTCGAGCAGGCGCTGCGCCCCTACTCCGAGGCCGATGCGGCCAAGCGCATCCTCAACGCGGCGCGTCCCCTCGCCGCCGCTCACATCCCCGCCCTCGAGGCCCTGGCGACCGTCTCGCGGACGATGCACGACGTCGTGGCCCAGCCCCTGGCGAAGGGCGAGCTCTCCACCCGGATGACCGCACAGATGTCCGAGCCCTACCTGCGGTGGTGCGGGCCGTGCGGCGCGACCCACATGTACGAGATGCCGTTCCGGCTCGCCGCGCTGCACGCCGGGCTGGAGCTCGAGCCCGACACCTCTCCCCCGGTGGTCCGGCGCATCCCGCACTGGCCGGCGGGGCACGTGGGGAACCTCGACCGCGCGGTCGGCGACGACGGGGCTGTCGACCTGGTGCGGGGTGTGCTGCACCTGCTCGGGCCGTTGACGCCGAAGCAGGTGGCCGTCTTCCTGGACTCCCCCGTCCGGGACGTCACGGCCCGCTGGCCCGCCGACGCCGTCGAGGTCGACGTCGGCGGCACCCGCGCCGGGCTGCTCGACGCCGACCTCGCCGCGCTCGAGGACCCGCCGGGCGCCCCGCTCGTGCGGCTGCTGGGGCCGTACGACCTGTTCCTCCAGGGCCGCGACCGGGAGCTGCTGGTGCCGGACGCGAGCCACCACAAGGAGCTCTGGCCGACCATCGGCCGGCCCGGCGCGGTCCTGGCCGACGGCGAGCTGGTGGGCACCTGGCGCCCGCGCGCGTCGGGGACCACCCTGCGGCTCGAGCTCGAGGAGTGGGTGCCGTGGTCGGCGCCGACCAGGGCCGCGGTGAGGGTCGAGCACGAGCGCCTGGCGCAGTTCCGGGGTCTGACTCCCCGCTGAGCCGACTCCCGAGCATGTCGGTGGTCGGCCCTACGGTGGGTGCATGAGTCTTCTGCGGGCGGCCCGATGAGCCGCCGGGGCTGGTTGCTGCTCCTCGCCGTCGGCGTCATCTGGGGCATCCCGTACCTGCTGATCAAGATCGCGGTCACCGAGGTCACGCCGGTCACGGTCGTCTTCGTCCGGACGGCGGTCGGCGCCCTCCTGCTGCTGCCGTTCGCGATCCGCGGCGGCGGCCTGCGCACGCTGCGGGGGCACTGGCCGGCCGTGCTCGGGTTCGCGGTGCTCGAGATCGTGCTGCCGTGGATCCTGCTGTCCAACGCCGAGCGCACGCTGTCCAGCTCGACCACCGGGCTGCTCGTGGCCACCGTGCCCATCGCGGCGGTCGTGCTGGGTCGGCTGGTCGGCGACCGGCGGCCCGTCGCACTGGTGCGCTGGGTCGGCCTGCTCGTCGGTCTCGGCGGCGTGGCCCTGCTGCTCGGGCCTGGCGCCGCGGGTGGTGACCCGTGGGCGGTCGCGCAGGTGCTGCTCGCCGCCCTGGGCTACGCGTCCGCGCCGATCATCGCCGACCGCGCGCTGCGGGACGTCCCGGCCATCCCGCTCACGGCCACCTGCCTCGCGATCACGGCCCTCGTCTACGCGCCGTTCGTCGCGCTGGGCGGCCCGCAGCCGTGGCCGCAGCTCGACGCGGTCCTCGCGCTCGTCGGGCTGGGCGCCCTGTGCACCGCGCTCGCGTTCGTCCTGTTCTTCCGCCTGATCGTCGAGGTGGGCGCGGCGCGCTCGACCCTCGTCGCGTACCTCAACCCCGTCGTCGCGGTCGCGCTCGGCGCCCTCGTGCTCGACGAGGCGATCACGGTCACCGTGCTCGCGGCGACCGCGCTGATCCTGCTCGGCTCCGCGGCGGCCTCGCGCCGCCCGCGCGACGCCGCACCACCCCCGCCGGACGAGCCGGCCGACCTCGAGGGCACGCGCATGGCCGACGGCGTCACGGGAGCGACGCCGGCCTGAGACGCCGCACGGCCCCGCCCTGGACCAGGACGGGGCCGTGCGGGCGGAGCGGTCAGGCCTCGACGACCACCGGGATGATCATCGGGCGGCGGCGCAGGCGGTTGGACACCCAGCGACCGACCACGCGCCGCATCACCTGCTGCAGGGAGTGGGCGTCGGAGTTGCCGTTGCGCGCCGCCTCCTCGAGCGCCGCGGTCAGCTCGGGCAGGATGTCGTCGAACACGGCGTCCTGCTCGGCGAACCCGCGCGCGTGGATCTGCGGGCCGGCCAGCACCTTGCCGTCGGCCGAGCTGACCACCGCGAAGATCGAGATGAAGCCCTCGTCGCCGAGGATCCGGCGGTCCTTGAGCTCGACCTCGGTGATCTCCCCGACGCTCGAGCCGTCGACGTAGACGTACCCGCAGGGGACGGCGCCGACGATGCGGGCGCGGCCGTCGATGAGGTCGACGACGATCCCGTCCTCCGCCAGCACCACGCGGTCGGCCGGCACGCCGGTCTGCACCGCGAGCGCGGCGTTGGCCACGAGGTGCCGGATCTCGCCGTGCACGGGCATGACGTTGCGCGGCTTGAGGATGTTGTAGCAGTAGAGGAGCTCGCCGGCGCTCGCGTGGCCGGACACGTGCACCTTGGCGTTGCCGGAGTGCACCACGCGCGCGCCGAGGCGCGTGAGGCCGTTGATCACGCGGAACACCGCGTTCTCGTTCCCGGGGATCAGCGACGAGGCCATGATCACGGTGTCGCCGGGGCCGACGGACACCTTGTGGTCGTTGTTCGCGATCCGGGACAGGGCCGCCATCGGCTCGCCCTGCGAGCCGGTGCACATGAGCACGATCTCGTCGTCGCGCAGCGTGTCGACCTGCTTGAGGTCGATGAGCACGCCCTCGGGCACCTTGAGGTAGCCGAGGTCGGACGCGATGCCCATGTTGCGGACCATCGAGCGGCCCACCAGCGCGACGCGGCGGTTGTGCGTGTACGCGGCGTCGAGCACCTGCTGCACGCGGTGCACGTGCGAGGCGAACGACGCGACGATGATCCGCTTGGTCGAGTCGGCGAACACCTGGTCCAGCACCGGCCCGATGCCGCGCTCCTGCGCGACGAACCCGGGCACCTCGGCGTTGGTCGAGTCGACCATGAACAGGTCGACACCGCGCTCGCCGAGCCGGGCGAAGGCCCGCAGGTCGGTGATGCGGCCGTCGAGCGGCAGCTGGTCCATCTTGAAGTCGCCGGTGTGCAGGACGGTGCCGGCGCCGGTGCGCACCGCGACGGCGAGCGCGTCGGGGATCGAGTGGTTCACCGCGATGAACTCGCACTCGAAGGCGCCGAAGGTCTCGGTCTGGCCCTCGCGGACCTCGCGCGTGACCGGCTGGATGCGGTGCTCCTTGAGCTTGGCCTCGATGAAGGCCAGCGTCAGCCGGGAGCCGACCAGCGGGATGTTGCGGCGCAGGCGCAGCAGGTACGGCACCGCGCCGATGTGGTCCTCGTGGCCGTGCGTCAGGACGATCGCCTCGATGTCGTCGAGGCGGTCCTTGATGTACTCGAAGTCGGGAAGGATCAGGTCGACGCCGGGCTGGTGGTCCTCGGGGAACAGGACGCCGCAGTCGATGACGAGCAGGCGGCCGGCGTACTCGAGGACGGCCATGTTGCGGCCGACCTCTCCGAGACCACCCAGTGCGACGACTCGCAGGGCGCCGTCGGCCAGGGCCGGCGGCAGGGTGAGCTCGGGGTGCGGGTGACTCATGGGGCTCCTGGTGGGATCAGATGCGATCGCCGACGACGGACTCGAGCAGCCCGGCGGCCCGCAGGCCGTCGCGGATCAGCGCGAGCTCGTCGTCGGTCGCGGGGACGAGCGGGAGGCGCACCGAGCGCTCGGGCAGGACGCCCAGCACCTGGAGCGCGGCCTTCGCGGCGACGGCCTGGAAGCCGGCGCCGTTGAGTGCATCGATCGCGGGGATGATCGATCGGAAGATGCGGAGGGCCTCGACGTGGTTGCCGGCGTCGAACGCACGGGCGATCTCGGCCAGCTGCCGGCCGGCGACGTGGCCTGAGACGCTGACGATGCCGACGGCGCCGTGGGCCAGCAGCGTGAGGAACGCGCTGTCGTCGCCCGAGTACCAGGCCAGCCCGGTCCGGGCGATGGCCTTGGCGGCGCCGTAGAGGTCGCCGCTGGCGTCCTTCATGGCGACGACGCGCCCGTGGTCCGCGAGCGCCTCGATGGTCGAGGGCGCGAACCGGACGCCCGTGCGGCCCGGGACGTCGTAGAGCATGACCGGCAGGTCGGTCGCGTCGGCGACGGACTCGACGTGCCGCCGGACGCCCTCCTGCGAGGGCCGCGAGTAGTACGGGCTGACCACGAGCAGGCCGTGCGCACCGGCCTCGGCCGCCTGCTCCGCCATCCGCACGGCGTGCGCGGTGTCGTTGGACCCGGCGCCGGCGACGACCCAGGCACGGTCGCCCACGGCCTCGACGACGGCCCGGACGAGCTCGGCCTTCTCAGGCGCGTGCGTGGTCGACGCCTCCCCCGTGGTGCCGTTGAGCACCAGCCCGTCGTTGCCCTGGTCCACCAGGTGCCGGGCGAGCTGCACGGCGCCGGCGAGGTCGACGGCACCGTCCGCCGTGAACGGCGTGACCATCGCGGTGAGCACGGTCCCGAACGGGCGTGCGGACGAGGAGGTGCGCGGCATGGGGCCACGGTACCGCCCCGGGCAGACCGCCCGTCCTGCGGATCCGCGCCTCAGGCGCGCAGGTACGTCTCGAAGCGGTACCGCGTCCCGCCCGCCGACGACACGTGCCAGCCGTGGTCCGGGTCGACCGCGCTGCGCCGCCAGGTCGCCCGGTCGAGGGCGGGGGCACGCGTGTCGCCGCCGACGTCGAGCGAGACCACGGTGACCTCGACGCGATCGGCCCGCGGCAACAGCGCGGCGTAGACCGCACCCCCGCCGATGACCCAGGTCTCGCGGTCGCCCGCCAGGCGCAACGCCTCGTCGATGCCGTGCGCGACGAGCGCACCCGGCGCGACGAGCTCGGGCGAGCGCGTCAGCACGATGTTGTCCCTGCCCGGCAGCGGCCGGAACCGCGGGGGCAGCGACTCCCACGTCGCGCGGCCCATGAGCACGGGGTGACCACGCGTGAGCTCGCGGAAGTGAGCCATGTCCTCCGGGACGTGCCAGGGCAGCGTGCCGTCGCGCCCGATGATCCCCGTGGGCGTCTGGGCCCAGATGAGCGCCAGGCTCACACGGCTACCGGGGCCTTGATGGCCGGGTGGTACTGGTAGTCGACCACCTGCACGTCGTCGAACGTGTAGTCGAACAGCGACGCGGCCTTGCGCAGCTCGAGCCGCGGCGCGGGGTACGGCGTGCGGCTGAGCTGCTCGCGGACCTGGTCGACGTGGTTGTCGTAGATGTGGCAGTCGCCGCCGGTCCACACGAAGTCGCCGACCTCCAGCCCCACCTGCTGGGCGACCATGTGCGTGAGCAGCGCGTACGACGCGATGTTGAACGGCACGCCGAGGAACAGGTCCGCCGAGCGCTGGTACAGCTGGCAGCTCAGCCGGCCGTCGGCCACGTAGAACTGGAAGAACGCGTGGCACGGCGCGAGCGCCATCGACGGGATGTCCGCCACGTTCCACGCCGAGACGATGTGCCGACGCGAGTCGGGGTCGCGCCGCAGGTTGGCCAGCAGCTCGCTGATCTGGTCGATGTGCCCGCCGTCGGGCGTCGGCCAGCTGCGCCACTGCACGCCGTACACGGGGCCCAGCTCGCCGTCGGGACCCGCCCACTCGTCCCAGATGGTCACGTTGTTCTCGTGCAGGTAGGCGACGTTGGACTCGCCCCGCAGGAACCACAGCAGCTCGTGGACGATCGAGCGCAGGTGGACGCGCTTCGTCGTGACCAGCGGGAAGCCGGCGGACAGGTCGAAGCGCATCTGGTGCCCGAACACGCTGCGGGTGCCGGTGCCGGTGCGGTCCGCCTTCGGGGTGCCGGTCTCCAGGACGAGCCGCAGGAGGTCCTCGTAGGGGCTGGGCACCGGTGCGTCCGTCATGGTGGTCATCGTAGGTCGCCGCACCGACGTGCCGGGGGCAGGTCCTCAGTGCGTCGGCGCGTCCCGGGCGACATACTGCCGCCTATGACGCCGTCGTCCCTGCCCCCCACCGTCGCCGCCCACGTGCCCACAGGGGTGCTCATCGACGGGGCGTGGCGCCCTGCGAGCACCGGCCGCACGTTCGAGGTGGCGGACCCTGCGACCACCGAGACCCTCTTCGACGTCTCCGACGGCGGCGAGCAGGACGCGCTCGACGCCCTCACCGCGGCCGACGCCTCGTTCCCGGAGTGGCGGGCCACGGCGCCGCGCGTGCGCGCCGAGCTGCTGCGCGCCGTCTTCGAGACCCTGACGGCGCGCACCGAGGACATCGCCGCCCTGGTCACCGCCGAGGGGGGCAAGCCGCTGGCCGAGTCCCGCGCCGAGGTCGCGTACGGCGCCGACTACGTCCGCTGGTACTCCGAGCAGGCGGTCCGGTTCGAGGGCCTCGCCCGCCGCGCACCGTCCGGCGCGAACCACCAGCTCGTCCTGCGCCGCCCGGTCGGCCCCGCGCTGCTCATCACACCGTGGAACTTCCCGATCGCGATGATCGCGCGCAAGGTCGCCCCCGCGCTCGCCGCGGGCTGCACGGTCGTCATCAAGCCCGCCCAGCTGACCCCGCTGACCACCGCGTACGTCGCCGAGATCATCCGCGAGGAGCTCGAGGGCCGCGGGCTGCCCACCGGCGTGATCAACGTGGTGCCCTCCGCGTCGGCCCGGACCATCTCCGGACCGCTGCTGGCGGACCCGCGGCTGCGCAAGCTGTCGTTCACCGGGTCGACCGAGGTGGGCGCCGCGCTGCTCAAGGCGTCGGCCGACAACATCCTGCGCACGTCGATGGAGCTGGGCGGCAACGCGCCGTTCCTGGTGTTCGAGGACGCCGACATCCCCGCCGCGGTGCAGGGCGCCGTGCAGGCCAAGATGCGCAACGCCGGGCAGACCTGCGTCGCCGCCAACCGGTTCCTCGTGCACGCGTCGGTCGCCGAGGAGTTCACCGCCGGCCTCACCGCGGCGTTCGACAAGCTGGTCGTCGGGCACGGTGCCGACGAGGGCACGACCGTGGGCCCGCTCATCGAGGCGTCGGCCGTCGACCGCGTCGAGGAGGTCGTGGCCGAGGCGGTCGACGCCGGCGCCCGCGTCCGCATCGGCGGCGACCGCCCCGACCGGCCCGGCTACTTCTACGCGCCGACCGTGCTCGACCGCGTGTCCGCCGACCTGCGCGTGATCACCGAGGAGACGTTCGGCCCGGTGGCGCCCGTGGTGACGTTCGGGTCCGAGGAGGAGGGGGTCGCGCTGGCCAACTCCACGCCGTTCGGCCTGGTGGCCTACGCGTACACCCGGGACATCGCGCGCGTGATGCGCCTGGCGGAGTCGGTCGAGACCGGGATGCTCGGCGTCAACCGCGGGCTGGTCTCCGACGCGAGCGCACCGTTCGGCGGCGTCAAGTCGTCCGGGCTCGGCCGCGAGGGCGGCGAGGCCGGCATCGAGGAGTATCTCGACAGCGTGTACGTGGCGATCTGACCGGTCGTGGCTGTGCCACAGTTGCCCGCGTGACGCAGGACGCCGAGGGACGCGCCGCCATCCGGCAGGCCGTCTCCGTGGCCCTGGCCACCGGCCTGTACGGCGTCTCGTTCGGCGCGCTCGCGGTCGCCGCGGGGCTGTCGGTGCCGCAGGCGATGGCCCTGAGCCTGCTGATGTTCTCCGGCGGCTCGCAGTTCGCGTTCATCGGCGTGGTCGGCGCGGGCGGGCTCGCCGGGGCGGCCGTCGCGACGGCGGGGCTGCTCGGCGTGCGCAACGGCCTCTACGGTCCGCAGGTGGCGCCGCTGATCGACGCCCACGGCTGGCGACGCCCGCTGGCCGCCCAGCTGACCATCGACGAGTCCACGGCGGTCGCCACCGTGCACAAGGCGCCGCACGCCGCGAGGCTCGGGTTCTGGTGGACCGGCGTCGGGGTGTTCGTCCTGTGGAACCTGTTCACCCTCGCCGGGGCGATCGTGGGCGACCGGCTGGGCGACCCGCGCAGGTACGGGCTCGACGCCGCCGCGGCGGCCGCCTTCCTGGCCCTGGTCTGGCCGCGGATCACCGGCCCCGGCACGGGGCTCGCGCGGCTGGTCGCCGGCGGGGCGGTCGTCGTCGCGCTGGCGCTCACCCCCGTGGCGCCCGCCGGCATCCCGGTGCTGCTCGCCGCGGGCGTCGCGATCGTGGCCGGCTTCCTGGCCCGCGAGCCGGAGCCGGTCGCGTGAGCCCGCTGGTCACGTGGGTCGCGATCGTCGTCGCCAGCGCCGTGTGCTTCGCGCTCAAGCTGGCGGGGCACCTCGTGCCCAAGCACTGGCTCGCGGAGCCCCGGGTCGCCCGGACGGCCGCGCTGGTCACGGTCGCGCTGCTGTCCGCGCTGGTGGCCGTGCAGGCGGCGACGCGCGGGGGCGAGATCGTGCTCGACGCCCGGCTCCCCGCGCTCGTCGTCGCCGCGGTCGCGCTGGTGCTGAGGGCACCGTTCGTGGTCGTCGTCGTGCTCGCCGCGGTCACCGCGGCCGTGCTCCGGGCGCTCGGCATGCCGTGAGATCCGGGCGGGCACCATCTGCGGCCCCCGGCCGTTGGGTGTCCGAACGCCCTGCCGCGTGGCGCGCTCTCGTGCCCGGCACCCGTCACCCCTCCGGAGGACCCCGTGGCCACTCCCACCCGCCGCAACCAGCTCGGCTCGCTGATCTTCTTCTCCCGCTGGCTCCAGGTGCCCCTGTACCTGGGGCTGATCGTCGCGCAGGCGATCTACGTCTGGCAGTTCATGCTGGAGCTCTGGCACATCGCCGAGGAGGTCTTCCTGCACGGGGGGCTGTCCGAGGAGGCGATCATGCTGGGCGTGCTCGGCCTGGTCGACGTCGTGATGATCGCGAACCTGCTCATCATGGTCATCGTCGGCGGCTACGAGACGTTCGTGTCCCGCATCAAGCTCGACGACCACCCCGACCAGCCGGAGTGGCTGTCGCACGTCAACGCCAACGTGCTCAAGACCAAGCTCGCCATGTCGATCATCGGCATCTCGTCGATCCACCTGCTGCGCAGCTTCATCGAGGCCCGCGGGATCATCGCCGCCGACGGCACCGACGTGCTGCTCTGGCAGATGGTCATCCACCTGGCGTTCATCGTGTCGGCCGTCGCGCTCGCCTGGATCGACAAGATGTCCGTGAAGCACCCCCCGAAGACCACCGCCCCCGTCCCCGAGCCCGCCGAGGTCCACTGATGGCCCTGTTCACCGACAACGCCGACGTCTCGGTCCGGCCCGCCGTCCGCGGCGACGAGCACGCGATCGCCCGCGTGCAGGTCGAGGCGTGGCGGGTCTCGCACGCGGAGGTGCTCGGCCAGGGCGCGCTCGACCTGCTGGACGAGCGGGCGATCGAGGCCCAGTGGGCCGCGGCCGTGGTGGCCCCGCCCTCCGGCTACCGCGTGCTCGTGGCCTGCGACGGGCCCACCGTGGTCGGCGTCGTGTCCGTCGCCCCGGTCCCGCCGCCCGAGGGCCGTCCGTTCGACGCCCCCGGCGGCGTGATCCTCGCGCTCGAGGTCGAGCCGGCGCGGCAGCGCGTCGGCCACGGCTCGCGGCTGCTGGCGGCGGCCGTCGACACCCTGCGCGAGGACGGCGCCGACCAGGTGCACACCTGGGTGCTCGACGGCGACGAGGCGCGGGCCCGGTTCCTCGCCTCGGCGGGCCTGGGTCCCGACGACGTGGCCCGCGAGCTGATCTCGGGCGCCATGCCCGACGGCACGACGCGCACGGTCACCGAGCACCGCTGGTCGGCGTCGATCTAGTCGCTACGCCCGGTGCAGCCGGCTGGCCTTGCGCAGCGACTCGCGCGCGCGCCGCCGGTCCCCCGCCGCGTCGTACGCGAACGCCAGGTGGTACCAGGACCTCCAGTCGTCCGGCTCCGCCTCGGCCAGCTCGCGCGCGGGCTCGAACGCGGCCCGGGCCGCGGCGCGGTCGATCCGGCCGCCGGGCGAGCGGGGCAGGTCGTCGATCGGCAGCTCGTCGGCGGCCGCCAGCTCGTCGGCCATCCGCTGCACGTCGATGGCCAGCAGCCACTCGCGCGCCACGAGCCAGATGACCAGCGGCGGGAGCACCCAGAACGCGATGCCGAGCCCGATGCCGACGGGCTCGCCGGTGCGCACGAGCGCGGTCGCGCGGCTGGCCACGATCCAGACGTACAGGGCGAGCAGGCCGGTGAGCGCCACCGCGCCCGCCACCGAGGTCCAGCGGACGCGGCTCGACGAGGTCGCCACGCTCACGCCAGGTCGAGCAGGTGCTCGAGGCCGACCGTCAGCCCCGGCCGCGAGCCCACCCGCCGGACCGCGAGCAGCACGCCGGGCATGAAGCTCACGCGGTCGAACGAGTCGTGCCGGATGGTCAGCTGCTCGCCGGGGTTGCCCAGCAGGATCTCCTCGTGCGCCACGAGCCCCCGCAGCCGCACGGAGTGCACGCGCACGCCGTCGACGTCGGCGCCACGCGCACCGTCGAGCGCCTGCGAGGTGGCGTCCGGGGTCGGTCCCAGCCCGGCGGCGGCGCGGGCGGTCGCGATGGCCGACGCCGTGTGCCGGGCGGTCCCGGACGGGGCGTCGACCTTGTCGGGGTGGTGCAGCTCGATCACCTCGGCGGACTCGAACCAGCGCGCAGCCCGGGCCGCGAACGCCATGGCCAGCACGGCGCCGAGCGCGAAGTTGGGGGCGACGACCACGCCGACGCCCGGGCGGTCCGCCAGGTGGTCGTGCACGCGCGCCAGGGACTCGTCGGTCCAGCCGGTGGTGCCGACGACCAGGTGGACCCCGGCGTCGACCAGCGCGTGGACGTTGCCCTCGGTGGCCGACGGGACGGTGAAGTCGACGGCCACCTGGGCGCCCGCGTCGACGACGGCCTGCAGGTCCCCGTCGGCGTCCAGGGCGGCCACCAGCTCGAGGTCGGGGGCGCCCTCGACGGCCGCGACGACGGTCGATCCCATGCGGCCCGCCGCACCCAGCACGGCCACCCTGATGCGCTCGCTCACGACCAGCAACCCTAACGTCAGGCCGGCACCCCGAGCGCCGCCGCGATACCGGCCTCGAGCCGGCGCAGCTCCACGTGGTTGAGCCCCGTGAACCGCTCCACCTCCCGCGGCGGGTAGCCGGCCCGCAGGTACCACTGCAGCACCGCCAGCGCGTCGCCCGGGCGCACCGGACCCGGGCCGACGGCGTCGCGCACGAACGCCGAGAACCGCACGGCCGCGAGGAACGCCTCCGGGGAGATCCCGACCGTCTGCACGACCTCGCGGTGCAGCGCGCCGATCGCGAGGTCCGCCTGCCGCGACAGGTCGGAGGCCCGGACGAGCCCCCGCTGCTCGATGACGCTGCGCAGCACGGGGGCGATCGCGTCGAGGGGCGAGCCGACGGTGACGGGCGCGGCGTGCACCGCCAGCGCCGAGCCCAGGGCTGCCGCGGCGTCGGCGTCGCGCCCATGGCGCAGCGCGTCGGCGCACTCCTGCTCCACCGCGGCGCCGAGGAACGCGTCGAGCGCGACCGCGTCGTACGACGGCTTGCGCACCCCCATCCGCGCCAGCGCCACGGGGTCGAGCTGCGCCCCGAGACGGACCGCGGGCCCGCGCTGCTCGCGCACGAACGCGCGCTCGGCCAGGCCGCGCACGCCGCTGCCGTCGGGCGTGCGCAGGAGGCTGAGGGGGTCGATGTGCTCGCCCGGCGTCCCCGTCGCGACGGTCACGAGCCCGTGCCCGTCCGGCAGCAGGACCTCGCGCTCGACGGCCCCCTCGGGCACGTGTACCACCCACAGGTGCTCGACGATCCCGAGCGCGCTCGGCGGGGGTGCGTACCGGTGGTAGACGACCTGGTCGGTGACCATGCCCCCATCATCGCGCGTCGGCACGCGCGGCACGCCGATTCCGCGGTCCGGCCTCGCGCCGCCCGCGTCGAGGGTGGGCGGGTCAGTCCCCGAAGGGGCCGACGCGGACGACCGAGCGCGGGCGCGACGCCAGCTCCGCGGCCAGGTCCTGCACGTCCTGCACGGTGACCGCGCGGATGAGGTCGAGCGACTCGTCGATGCTGAGAAGCGAGCCGTGCACGAGCTCGGACTTGCCCAGGCGGCTCATGCGCGACCCGGAGTCCTCCATGCCGAGCACCAGGCCGCCGGCCAGCTGGCCCATCGAGCGCTCGAGCTCCGCCTGCGTGATCGGCGCGTCGGCCATGCGCTCCCACTCCGCGACCATGAGCGCGACGACCTCGTCGACCTTGCCGGGCGTGCAGCCCGCGTAGAGGCCGAAGACGCCGGTGTCCGCGTGCCCGGACGCGAACGAGTACGTGGAGTAGGCCAGGCCGCGCCGCTCGCGGATCTCCTGGAAGAGCCGCGACGACATGCCACCGCCGAGGACCGCGTTCAGCACCGAGAGCGTGAACCGCTTCGGGTCCGTGGCGGTCAGCGACGTGCCGCCGATGATGACGTTGGCCTGCTCGGTGTGCCGGCGGATGGTCCGCTCGACGCCCTGCGCCGGGATCCCGTCCTGACCGGCCTGCACGGCGACGTCGGTGAGCACCCGGCGGCCGTGCGGCTCGGCGCCCGCGTCGAGCGGCCAGCCGCCCGTGGCCAGGGCCTCCTCGACCTGCGCGCACAGCACGTCGTGGTCGACTCCCCCGGCGGCCGTGACCACCAGGGTGGAGGGGCGGTAGTGCTCGCGGTAGTGCTCCCACACCGCGTCGCGCGGGACCGCGCGGATGGAGTCGGGGGTGCCGCCGATGGGCCGGCCGAGCGCGTGCGCGCCCAGCACCGCGGCGGCGAACTGCTCGTGGACGACGTCGCTGGGGTCGTCGTCGTTCATCGCGAGCTCTTCGAGGATCACGCCGCGCTCGGTCTCGAGCTCGTCGGTGTCCAGGCGCGCGGAGGTGACCATGTCCGCGATGACGTCGACCGCCATCGGCAGGTCGGTGTCGAGCACGCGTGCGTAGTAGCAGGTGTGCTCCTTGCCGGTGGCGGCGTTCGCCTCACCACCGACGGCGTCGAACGCCTCCGCGATGTCCATCGCGGTGCGGCGCGCGGTGCCCTTGAACAGCAGGTGCTCGAGGAAGTGCGTCGAGCCGTGGTGGCCGTCGGACTCGTCGCGCGAGCCGACCCCCACCCACGCGCCCACGGTCGCCGAGCGCAGGCCCGGCATGTGCTCCGTGAGCACGCGGACCCCGCCGGGCAGGACGGAACGACGCACGATGGCGTCGCCGTCCTGCCCGACGGACTGCTCGGCCCCGGGCTGACCCGGGCGGACGAGCGGGAGGTCCAGCGGCATCGTCAGGCGTCGACCGGCTCGGCCGTGCCCTCGGCAGGAGCCTCGGACTCCTCGCCCTCGATGACGGCGTGCAGGGAGAGCTTGCCCCGCGGGTCGATCTCGCCGATCTCGACCTGGACCTTCTGGCCCACGGCCAGCACGTCCTCGACGTTCTCGACACGACGACCGCCGACGAGCTTGCGGATCTGCGAGATGTGCAGCAGACCGTCCTTGCCCGGCGACAGGGAGATGAACGCGCCGAACGTCGTGGTCTTGACGACCGTGCCGACGAAGCGCTCCCCGATCTCGGGCATGTGCGGGTTGGCGATCGCGTTGATCGCCGCACGCGCGGCCTCCGCCGACGGACCGTCGGTGGCGCCGATGTAGACCGTGCCGTCGTCCTCGATCGAGATGTCGGCGCCGGTCTCCTCCTGGATCTGGTTGATCATCTTGCCCTTCGGCCCGATGACCTCGCCGATCTTGTCGACCGGGACCTTCACCGTGATGACGCGCGGAGCGAACGGGCTCATCTCGTCGGGCACGTCGATCGCCTCGGCGATGACGTCGAGGATCGCCAGGCGAGCCTCCTTGGCCTGCGTGAGCGCGCCGCCGAGCACCGAGGCGGGGATGCCGTCGAGCTTGGTGTCGAGCTGGATGGCCGTGACGAACTCGCGGGTACCGGCGACCTTGAAGTCCATGTCACCGAACGCGTCCTCGGCGCCGAGGATGTCGGTCAGCGCCGCGTAGCGGGTCTCACCGTTCACCGTGTCGGACACGAGGCCCATCGCGATGCCGGCGACCGGCGCGCGCAGCGGCACACCGGCGTTGAGCAGCGACAAGGTGGACGCGCAGACCGAGCCCATGGACGTCGAGCCGTTGGAGCTCAGCGCCTCGGAGACCTGGCGGATGGCGTACGGGAACTCCTCGCGGCTGGGCAGCACCGGCATGAGCGCGCGCTCGGCGAGCGCCCCGTGGCCGATCTCGCGACGCTTCGGCGAACCGACGCGACCCGTCTCGCCCGTGGAGTACGGCGGGAAGTTGTAGTTGTGCATGTAGCGCTTGCGCGTCTCCGGGGAGAGCGTGTCGAGCTGCTGCTCCATGCGGAGCATGTTCAGCGTGGTGACGCCCAGGATCTGGGTCTCGCCGCGCTCGAAGATCGCCGAGCCGTGCACGCGGGGCAGCACCTCGACCTCGGCCGAGAGCGTGCGGATGTCCCGCAGGCCACGGCCGTCGATGCGGAAGCCGTCCGTGAGGATGCGCTGGCGGATGAGCTTCTTCTGCACCGAGCGGTACGCGGCGGAGAGCTCCTTCTCGCGGCCCTCGAACTGCTCGGAGAGCTGCGCGACGACCTCGGCCTTGATCTCGTCGAGGCGGTTCTCGCGGGTCTGCTTGTCCGCGATGCTCAGCGCGTCGCTCAGCGGCGCGGTCGAGGCGGCCTCGACGGCGGCGTAGGCGTCGTCCTGGTAGTCCGGGAACGTCGGGAAGACCTGGGTCTCCTTGGCGGCCTTCGACGCCAGCTCCTGCTGGGCCTCGACGAGCACCTTGATGAACGGCTTCGCGGCCTCGAGGCCCTGGGCGACGATCTCCTCCGTGGGGGCCACGCCACCCTCGAACTTGATGATGTTCCAGGACTTCTCGGGGGCCTCGGCCTCGATCATCGCGATCGCGACGTCGCTGCTCCCGTCACCCGAGGTGACCACTCGTCCGGCGACGACCATGTCGAACGTCGCGCGCTCGCGCTCGGAGTACCGCGGGAAGGCGACCCACTGGCCGTCGACGAGCGCGATGCGCACGCCACCGACGGGGCCGGAGAACGGCAGGCCCGACAGCTGCGTCGAGATGGACGCGGCGTTGATGGCCAGCGTGTCGTACGCGTCGTCCGGGTGGATCGACAGGACGGTGATGACGACCTGGACCTCGTTGCGCAGGCCCTTGACGAACAGGGGGCGCAGCGGGCGGTCGATCAGGCGGCACGCGAGGATGGCCTCGGTGCTGGGGCGACCCTCGCGGCGGAAGAACGAGCCGGGGATCTTGCCCGCGGCGTACTGCCGCTCCTCGACGTCGATCGTCAGGGGGAAGAAGTCGAACTGCTCCTTCGGGTGCTTGCCGGCCGTCGTGGCGGCGAGCAGCGTCGTCTCACCGTCCAGGTAGGCGACAGCGGCACCGGCGGCCTGCTTGGCGATGCGGCCGGTCTCGAAGCGGACGGTGCGGGTGCCGAAGCGACCGTTGTCGATCACTGCCTCGGCGAACTGGATCTCGGGACCCTCCACGGGTGCCCTCCTCTGTGGTGAAGGCGCCGGCCGTCCGCGAGCGATCTTCGATCGAGGCCACCGGACTCCCCTCGCGGGGCTTCCGGAAACCACTACCGAGGACCGGACCGAGCGGACCGACGCGGTGTGGTGGTGCAGGTGGTGCTGGTCGTGCGGGTGACGCGTGCGCAGCCGTGACGCCACACCAGCCCGGACCCTGAGCGGGTCCGGGCTGGTGCAGAGCGTTATCGGCGCAGACCGAGCTTCTCGATCAGGGCGCGGTAGCGGTTGATGTCGATCTTCTGGAGGTAACCCAGCAGGCGACGACGCTTGCCCACGAGCAGCAGCAGACCGCGGCGGCTGTGGTGGTCGTGCTTGTGCGTCTTGAGGTGCTCCGTGAGGTCCTTGATGCGCTGCGTGAGCATCGCGATCTGGACCTCGGGGGAACCGGTGTCACCCTCGTGGGTGGCGTGTTCGGTCATGATGGACTGCTTGACGGCACTTTCGAGCGGCACGGTTCTCCAGGTTGTCTCGTTGCGCGGTGCTCCGGGGCTTGTCCACCCGGGCTCTCTCGTTCCGCGGCCGTTCAGACGGCGCACACAGACTATCAGGCTGCGGGACCGGTCCCCGCATCGGCCCCGGCGTCCGCGCCCGCCTCCGTGACCTTGTCCGTGCCCCCGTCCGTGCCGCCCGTCGGGCTCCCGTCCAGGATCTCCCGCACGCGCGCGACGTCCTCGTGCATCCGCACCAGCAGCTCGTCGATCGAGTCGAACCGCAGGGTCGGCCGCAGCCGCTCGACCAGCTCCAGCACGACGACCTCGTCGTAGAGGTCGAGGTCCGTGCGGTCCAGCACGTACGCCTCGACCCGCCGCTGCACGCCGTCGAACGTCGGGTTGGTGCCGATCGACACCGCCGCCGGCAGCACGCGGTCGGGGTCGGCGGCCTCGACCGGCGAGCCGTCCGCGTGCAGCACGCGGCGCAGCCAGCCGGCGTAGACGCCGTCGGCGGGGACCATGCCCTCGGCCTCCTGGCTGAGGTTCGCGGTCGGGAAGCCCAGGTCGCGGCCCCGCGCGTCACCGTGCACCACGACGCCCCGCACGCGGTGCGGCCGGCCCAGCACGCGCGCCGCCTGGACCACGTCGCCCGCCTCGAGCAGCTCGCGCACCCACGTGGAGGACCAGCGGCGGCGCAGCGGGTCCGCCGCGCGGTCCTCGGCGCTGCCGGGGTCGGCCGACCGCGCGGGGGTGACGTCCTCGATGACCTCGACGGCGAAGCCGTGCGTGCGGCCCAGGGCGACCATGGTGGCCAGGTCGCCCGAGTTGTCGATGCCGAACCGCACGTCGCGGCCGACGACCACGGTCTGCGCGTGCAGCACGTCGACCAGGTAGCGCTGCACGAACTCCTCGGGCGTCTGCCGGGCGAACTCGAGCGTGTACTCGAGCAGCAGCACGGCGTCCAGGCCGGTCTGCTCCAGCAGCTCGAGCCGGTCGGCGTCGCCGGTCAGCAGCGGCGGGGCGGTGTCGGGCCGGTGCACCTGCTGCGGGTGCGGGCTGAACGTGACGGCCACCGCCTGGGCTCCGGCCGCCGCGGCGTCCGCGCACATGCGCCGCAGCACGCTGACGTGCCCCCGGTGGACACCGTCGAAGTTGCCGATCGTCACCACCGACGGACCGAAGTCCGCGGGCACGTCGGACAGCTCCCTCCAGACCTGCACACCTGCTCCTCGTCGTCCGTCCCCGGGTCGAGATCCGGGGCCCGACCGACAAGCCTGCCATCTCGGGCGACGCTCGCCCGCCACGGCGCGGCCGACGACCTCGTCCCGGCGCCCGTCAGGCCGGGGCGAACACCAGGGCCGGCCGGACCTTCCCGCCCCGCTCCTCGAGCAGCGCGACCAGCTCGCCGTCCGCCCGGATGCCGGCGACGGTGACCCCGGAGCCGGCCTCGTCCGCGCCGATCGACTGCCCGTACGACAGCGCGCGCGCCTCGTCGTCGCTGAGCTCGCGCACCGGGAACGTGGCCCGCGCGGCGTCGGCGAGCGGCAGCACGTCGATCGGCACGTCCGTCGGCACGGCCTCCAGCTGCTCGAGGGACCGGGCGACGTCGAGCCCGTAGCCGCCGACCCGGGTCCGTCGCAGCGCGGTGAGGTGGCCGCCGACGCCGAGCCCGGCGCCGAGGTCGCGGGCCAGCGCGCGCACGTAGGTCCCCGACGACACGATGACCAGGACGTCGACGTCCAGCACGGCACTGCCGTCCTCGGTGCGGGCGGGTCGCACCTCGTGCACCTCGAACCGGCTGACCGTGACCGGCCGCGCGGGCAGCTCGACGTCCTCGCCGGCCCGGACCCGCGCGTAGGCGCGCTGCCCGTCCACCTTGATGGCCGACACGGCGCTCGGCACCTGCTGGATCGCGCCCGTCAGCCGCAGGACGCCCGCCTCGAGGTCGACGGCCGAGACGGCGGACGCGTCGGTCACCGCGAGGGTCTCGCCCTCGGCGTCGTCCGTCGTCGTCGACACCCCGAGCCGGACGGTCGCCGTGTACTCCTTGTCCGCCCCCACGATGTACGTGAGGAGCCGGGTCGCCCGCCCGATGCCGACCACGAGCACGCCCGTGGCCATGGGGTCCAGGGTGCCGGCGTGCCCGACCTTGCGCGTGCCGGCGAGGCGGCGCATGCGCGCCACGACGTCGTGGCTGGTCCAGCCGGCCGGCTTGTCGACGACCACCACGCCGTCCGCGGCCGTCGGGCGACGGTCCCCGCGGGGCCGGTCGCCGGCCGTCACGCGGTGCGCCGCTCGGCGATGTCGTCCTGCACGCACTGCACGAGGCCGTCCAGGCCGGCGTCCTCGCCGACGTGCGCGGGGGCGTCGACCGCGAGCAGCACGTTGATGAGCATGCCCTGCGCGACGAACACGCGCGCCGCCTGCTCGTCCTCGCCGGAGCGCTCCTGGAACAGCCGGAACGCCTCTCCCAGCGTGTGCCGCGCGACCCGTCCGACCTCCTCGTCGGCGCCCGCGATGAACCCGTGCATGACCAGCCGCAGCAGGTCGCGGTCGGCGAGCAGCCCGATGTAGGCGTCCCCCATCCGCCTCGCGGCGTCCGGGCCCGCGGGCACGGACGACAGGGCCGTGAGGATCTCCGCGCTGGCCACCTTGTACGCCTCGAGGAACAGCTCGCGCTTGGTGCCGAAGAGCCGCACGACGTACGGCTGCGAGACCCCGGCCGCGCGCGCGACCTCGTCGGTGCTGGCCGCGTAGCCGCGCTCGGCGAAGACGGTGCGGGCCGCGACGAGGATCTCCTCGCGCCGCTGGGCCCCGGACATGCGCTGGGCGGGCTTCTTGGGACCCCAGCCGACGGTCTGGTCGAGAGACATGGTTGACATGTTATCAGTCGATGCCTACGGTCGTCCTTGTTAGTAATCAGTCAATGCCAACAAGGAGCACCCCGTGACCGTCACGATGCCGGCACCGGCCCAGGTCCCCCTGCCACCGACTGCGCCGCCCTCCACCGCGCGTCGCCGCGGCACCGCGGTCGCCCTGATCGCCGCCTCCGTGCCCATGTTCATGGCCACCCTCGACAACCTGGTCATGACCACGGCGCTCCCCGTCCTGCGCACCGAGCTCTCCGCCTCGCTCGAGCAGCTGCAGTGGATGGTGAACGCCTACACGCTCAGCTTCGCCACCCTGATGATCGCCGCCGCCACCCTCGGCGACCGCTGGGGCCGCCGCCGGGTGTTCGTCGCCGGCATCACGCTGTTCGCGCTGGCCTCGATCGCCTCCGCGCTGTCCACCACCGCCGGCATGCTCATCGCCGCCCGGGCCGTGCAGGGTGCCGGCGCCGCCGCGATCATGCCGCTGTCGCTCACCCTGCTCGCCGGTGCCGTGCCCGCCGCCCGGCGCGCCATGGCGATCGGGATCTGGGGCGGCGTGTCCGGCCTCGGGGTCGCGCTCGGCCCGGTCATCGGCGGCGCGGTCGTGGACGGCATCTCCTGGGAGGCCATCTTCTGGATCAACGTGCCCGTCGCGCTCGTGGCCGTCCCGCTCGTGCTCTGGGCGCTGCCCGAGTCGCGGGGCCGACGCCAGCCGCTCGACCTCGCGGGCCTCGCGCTGGCGGGGTCGGGCATCCTCTCGCTGGTCTGGGCGATCATCCGCGGCAACGACGACGGCTGGGGCTCCACCCGCGTGGTGAGCGGGCTCGCCGTGGGCGTGCTGCTCCTCGCCGCGTTCCTGTACCGCGAGTCGCGGACGGACCACCCGCTGGTGCCTCTGCGCCTGTTCCGGGTGCGGTCGTTCTCGGTGGCCAACGCCAGCGCGCTCGCGTTCTCGTTCGGGGTGTTCGGGCTCGTGTTCCTGCTCGCGCAGTACCTGCAGATCGGGATGGGCTACACCCCGCTGCAGGCCGGCATCCGCACCCTGCCGTGGACCGCGGCACCCATGATCTTCGCGCCGATCGCCGGCATGCTGGCGCCCCGGCTCGGGGTCCGTCCGCTGCTCGCGACGGGCCTGCTGCTGCAGGCCGCCGGCCTGGCCTGGCAGGGCCTCGTCGTCACCAGCGACTCGCTGGTCTACGCGGACCTGGTGCCCGGCCTCGCGCTGGCCGGCATCGGCATGGGCCTGACCTTCGCCCCGAGTGCCACGGCGGTCCTGTTCGACATGGCCCCCGACGACCACGGCACGGCGAGCTCGGTGAACGCGACGATCCGGGAGATCGGCGGGGCGCTCGGGGTCGCCGCCCTGGTGGCCGTCTTCACGGCGTCGGACGGCACCCTGACGCCCGGCGGCTACGTCGCCGGCCTGCAGCCCGCCGCGCTGGTGGCCGCGGGGGTGGTCGCCCTCGGCGCGCTCGTCGTCCTGGTCGGGATGCCCCGGGACACGGGGCGCACCGTGCGCGCCTGACAGACGACGACGCCCCCGCGGACCAGGTCCGCGGGGGCGTCGTCGTGCGGGCGTCAGTCGTCGGCGGCGTCCGCGTCGTCGTCGGCCTTCTTGTACGGGTCCGCGTCGCCGGCGAAGCTCGCCTGCGCGGCGAGGGCCGCGACCTCGCGGTCCCGGCGCGCCGCCTCGAGCAGCGCGGCGTCGAGCTGGGCCGACGTGTCGGGCAGCGCGTCGAGGTGGAAGTCCAGCGACGGGGTCAGCCGGATGCCCGTCTGCTTGCCCACCTCGGACCGGATGATGCCCTTCGCGCTCTCGAGCGCGGCGGCCGTGTCGGTGCGCGCCGCGTCGTCGCCGAGCACGGTGTAGAAGACGTCGGCGTGCTGGAGGTCGCCCGTGACGCGCACGTCGGTGACCGTGACGAAGCCGAGTCGCGGGTCCTTGATCCGGGTGTCGAGCATCTGCGCGACGACCTGCTGGATGCGCTCGCTGAGCTTGCGTGCGCGTGCGGTGTCCGCCATCGGATCACTCCTTGTCTGGTTGAGAGAGACCGCAGGGCGGGCGAGGAGGAGTCCTCGCCCGCCCTGCGGGCGTAGATCGCTGGGGTCAGGCGCGAGGCTTCTCGCGCATCTCCCAGGTCTCGATGATGTCGCCGATCTCGACGTCGTTGAACGACCCCAGGCCGATACCGCACTCGAAGCCCTCGCGGACCTCCGTGGCGTCGTCCTTGAACCGCTTGAGCGACTCGATCGACAGGTTGTCGCCGATGACCTTGCCGCCGCGCGTGATGCGCGCCTTGGAGTTCCGTCGGATGAGGCCCGAGCGGACGATCGAGCCGGCGATGTTGCCGAACTTCGACGACCGGAAGACCTCGCGCACCTCGGCGGTGCCGAGCTGCGTCTCCTCGTACTCCGGCTTGAGCATGCCCTTGAGGGCAGCCTCGACGTCGTCGATCGCCTGGTAGATGACCGAGTAGAAGCGCACGTCGACGCCCTCGCGGTCCGCCAGCTCCTCGACGCGCTCCGCGTACTTGACGTTGAACCCGATGATGATCGCCGAGTCGACGGTGGCCAGGTTGACGTCGTTCTGCGTGATGGCACCCACCCCACGGTGGATTACCCGCAGCTCGACCTCCTCGCCCACGTCGATCTTGAGCAGCGCGTCCTCGAGCGCCTCGACGGCACCCGACACGTCGCCCTTGAGGACCAGGTTGAGGGTCTCGACCTTGCCCTGCTGGAGCGCCTGCGTGAAGTCCTCGAGGCTGATGCGCTTGCGACGCTTGGCCAGGAGGGCGGCACGCTCGGCCGCCTCGCGCTTCTCGCCGATCTGACGAGCGGTGCGGTCGTCCGGCGCCACGATGAACGTGTCGCCGGCGCGGGGCACCGAGGTCAGGCCGAGCACCTGGACCGGACGCGACGGCCCGGCCACCGTGACCGGCTCGCCGTGCTCGTCGAACATCGCCCGGACGCGGCCGTAGGCCGTGCCCGCCACGACGGCGTCGCCGACCTCGAGCGTGCCCGACTGGACCAGCACCGTCGCGACGGCGCCGCGGCCCTTGTCGAGGTTCGCCTCGATGGCGACACCACGAGCGGCCTTGTCGGCGTTGGCCCGCAGGTCGAGGGCCGCGTCCGCCGTGAGGAGGACCGCCTCGAGCAGCTGGTCGATGCCCTGGTTCTGCTTGGCGGAGACGTCGACGAACATCGTGTCGCCGCCGTACTCCTCGGCCACCAGGTTGTACTCGGTGAGCTGCTGGCGGATCTTGGCGGGGTTGGCCCCCTCCTTGTCCACCTTGTTGACCGCGACCACGATCGGCACGCCGGCCGCCTGGGCGTGGTTGAGCGCCTCGATGGTCTGGGGCATCACGCCGTCGTCCGCCGCGACCACGAGGATCGCGATGTCGGTCACCTGCGCACCACGGGCACGCATGGCGGTGAACGCCTCGTGGCCCGGGGTGTCGATGAACGTGACGGCCCGGTCGATGCCCTCGTGCGTCGTGTGCACCTGGTAGGCACCGATGTGCTGGGTGATCCCGCCGGCCTCGTCCGCGACGACGTCCGTCTGGCGGATGGCGTCGAGGAGCTTGGTCTTTCCGTGGTCGACGTGACCCATGACGGTGACCACGGGGGGCCGCGCCGTCAGGTCCTCGTCGCCCTCGGCCTCGAGCTCGGCGTCCAGGTCGATGTCGAAGGCCCCGAGCAGCTCGCGGTCCTCCTCCTCGGCCGACACCATCTCGATGACGTAGCCGAGCTCGACGGCGAGGGTCCCGAAGGTGTCCTCGTCGAGCGACTGCGTCGCCGTGGCCATCTCACCGAGGTGGAACAGCACGGTGACCAGCGAGGCGGGGTTGGCGTCGATCTTGTCGGCGAAGTCGTTGAGCGACGAGCCGTGCCGCAGGCGGACGACGGTCTTGCCGTTGCCGCGAGGAACCTGCACGCCACCCAGCGAGGGGGCCTGCATCTGCTCGAACTCTTGACGCTTCGCACGCTTCGACTTGCGGCCACGGACGGGACGACCGCCCGCACGACCGAACGCACCCTGCGTGCTGCCACGACCGGCACCGCCGGGACGACCGCCGCCGCCACCGGGACGACCGGCGAAGCCGCCGCCGCCACCGGGAGCGCCACCGGGCGCACCGCCGCCGCCACCGGGACGACCGGCGAAGCCGCCACGCGCGCCACCGGCGCCGCCGGGGCCACCACGGCCACCGGGACCGGCCGGACGCTCGCCGGGACGACCGACGCCGCTCTGGGTACGACCCGGCATCATGCCGGGGTTGGGGCGCGGACCGCCCGGACGGGGACCACCGGGACGGGGACCGCCCGGACGCTCGCCGGCCGAGGCGGCCGGAGCACCCTCGGTGGCGGCGGGACGACGGTCACGGTCGCCCGGACGCGGCATGCCCTGCGAGGGCGCGAACGGGTTGTTGCCCGGACGCGGGCCACCGGGGCGGGGGCCGCCGGCGCGCTCACCCTGGCGGGGCATGCCCTGCGAGGGAGCGAACGGGTTGTTGCCCGGACGCGCGGCCGGGGGGGCCTGACGCGGGCCGGG
>NZ_JBGFQZ010000026.1:0-47768 GCF_041295535.1 Cellulomonas sp. ICMP 17802
GCGGCGACCACCGGCGGGATGACCGCGGTCGCAGCGTCGCGGCCGGTCGCCGGGGCCGGGTCCGACGTCGGCTCGGGCTTCTCGGGCGACGACGTCGCCTGGACGGTCTCGACCTCGGCGGCCGGGGCCGACTCCGACGCAGCGGCCTCAGCTGCTCCGGTCGACTCGTCCGCGACCTCGCTCGGCGAACCGACCGTGGGATCGGCGACGACCCCGGCCTCGGCTGCGTCGGCGGTCGTCTCGGCGTCCGCGGGCGCCTCGGCGTCGCTCGCCGACTCCACCGGGTCGGTGTCGTCAACCGACGCCACCGGCTCCGCCTCGTCGACACCGTCGGCAGGCTCTCGGTCGTCAGCGACCTCGGCGGCGGGCTCTGCCTCGTCGGTCAGCTCTGCCTCGTCGCCGACAGCCGCGGTGGGCTCCGCCTCGTCGTCGGCGGCATCGGAGGTTCCCGCGTCGGCCACCGAGGCGGCCGGATCCGCGGGGTCATCCCCGGGCGCGACGCCGTCGGGGCCGTCGGCCGGCGCCGCGTCGTCGGCGACGTCGGTCGGCGCCGCGTCGTCGGGCACGTCGGCAGGCGCCGCGTCGTCGACCGATGCAGCCTCGGTCGCGTCAGCGGCATCCGCCCCGTCGGCGTCGTCGCTCGCAGCCGCGGGGACATCGTCGTCGTCGGACTCAGGCGAGGCGACCTCGGCGGGCTGCTCGTCGGCTCCGCCGTGGGTGTCCGCACCGGCGGTCTCGGGTTCGGCGTCCTGCTCGGCCTCGACGGCCGGGTCGGGCTCGACGTCGGGCTCGGCCGTGGCGTCCGGCTCGGCCGCGGCCGGCTCGGGCTCGGCGATCGGCTCGGTCTCCCCATCCGTCGCGGGCTCGTCCGCGGGCGTGCCGGCCGACGCAGGCTCGGCGTCAGCCGCAGGCGGAGTCGGCTCCACCGGCTCCGAAGGCGTCGCGCTCCCCGCGCCGCCCCACACGGGCCAGACCGGGTCCGACGACGGACCGCTGCTCGGCGCGGCGGGCGGGCTCTGCCGCTCGTTGTCGCCGCGCTGTCCGGGCTCGTCGCGCTCGGTGCCGTTGCTCATCCTGCTCCCCTGCTGGTCCACGCGCGCACAACGCGTCCGCGCGAGTCTACGTGCCTGGGATAACCGATCTGCCCGGCGGCGCGACGCAAAGACGCCCTTCTCACCCGAGCGGCGCCCCCTCAGTCAGCGGACGGGCCGCAGGCGTCCTCGGAGGTGCACCAGGCCCCCGGCGTCGGCGGCGCCCTGCTCCACCGCCAGCACCGTCCCGACGACGATGTCGTGGTCCCCCGCGCGGTGCACGGCGGCCGTGCGGCAGTCGAACCAGGCCGCGGCCCCGTCCACCCACACGGCGTCCGAGACGGGCGCCGCCCGGTGCGGCACCCGGGCCAGCTGGTCGATCGCGGGCCGCCCGGGGGACGCCAGCCAGTCGGCGGTGTGGGCCTGGTCGTCGGCGAGCACGCTCACCGACCACGTGTCGACGTCGTCCAGCGCGTCCCGGAACCGGGCGTCGGTGTGCACGCAGAACAGCAGCATGGGGGGCTCGAGCGAGACCGAGGTGACGGCGCTGGCCGTCATGGCGTGCAGGGTGCCCCGCCAGCGGAGCGTGATGACGGCGACGCCCGCGGGCAGGCGACCGACGGCCGAACGGAACGCGTCCGGGGACGTCACGGCGCCGGGTCCGACCCGTCGACGTCGAGCACCGGGGCGGGCGCGGTCGTGCGAGAGCCGCGCGGACGGTCGTCGAACAGGGGCCGCGGCAGGATGCCCGCGAGGATCGTGACGCCGATCGAGCCCAGCACCCAGACCCAGCCGATCGCCTGGCCGTCGGGCACGAGGGTGTCGCCGCCGGGCCCCTGTTGGGCCAGCACCTGCACGGAGACCAGCAGCCCGAGGGCGTAGCCGGCGAGGGCGGGCAGGCCGCCCCAGGCGCGCGCGGTGACGGCGGCGGCGAAGGCGAGCACGAGGCAGAGGACGACGCCCCACGGCTGGATGCTGCGATGCATCACGGTGCCCAGGGTGCCGACGACCACCCCGAGCACGAAGGTCACGACGGCCATGCCGATCGCACCGGCGGAGAGGCGTTGCACGCGCGTCAGGCTACCGGGCGGACGCCGGCGGGCCAGACGACGTCGTCGCCGGAGCCACCCGGGGCACGCCGGTAGGACTCGGTCGGGAGCACGGGCGCGAGCACGCGGTTGCTCAGCGCGTAGCAGGCGAGCAGCCCGTCGTCGCCGTCGATGGCCCGCACGGCCTGGACCTGCGTCGCGTGCGCGCGCAGCGCGGCGAGCACCCGGTCGCGCACGGGCAGGACGTCGACCTCGACCTGCACCTCGTCGTCCGGCACCGCGACCGAGGGGAGCTCGTCGGCGGGGTCGGGCAGCACGAGCTCGTCGCGCACCGACCCGAGCGCCGCCAGCACCGCGTCGCCACGCAGCGCGCGCAGGCCGCGCTGCAGGGCCAGCCGCCCCTGCACGGCCCACAGCACCGCCGGCACGGCGAAGGCCGGGGAGGCGTCGTCCGCGCGCGATCCGGCGAAGTCGACCGCCCACTGCGTCACCTCGTGCACGCGCACGTGGTCGGGGTGGCCGTAGCCGCCGCCGGGCTCGTACGTGACGACGACGTCCGGGCGGCGCGCACGGATCACGCGGGCCAGCCGCTCGGCGGCCTCCTCGAGCCCGACGCCGACGAACGCCCCGTCCGGGATCTCGTCGGGAGCACCGGCCCGACCTGTGCCGAGCCACTCCATCCCCGAGTCCTCGAACCGCTCGCGCGTCCCCCCGGGGATCGTGTCCAGGTACCCGCGGTCGCGCACACCGAGGGCCGCCAGCGCTCGGCCCAGCTCGTGGTCGCGGTGCTCGGCGAGCGCCGGCCCGTCGCCCTCGAGGTGCGCCAGGTGCGCCCCGATGACCTCGCCGCGCTCACCGCGCGTGCAGGTCACCACGGTGACGGGACGACCGGCGGCCGCCCAGGTGGCCAGCAGCGCGCCGGTGCTCAGCGACTCGTCGTCGGGGTGCGCGTGCACTGCGACGAGGCCGCCGGACGTCGGAGCCATGCAGTCTCAGGCGCGCTTGGAGCGAGCCGTCACGCGCGCGCGCTCGGTCTGGTCGAGCACCACCTTGCGGATGCGCACGATCTCCGGCGTCACCTCGACGCACTCGTCCTCGCGGGCGAACTCCAGGGACTCCTCCAGCGTGAGCTTGCGCGGCGGGATGAGGTTCTCGAAGTTGTCCGCCGTGGAGGAGCGCATGTTGGTGAGCTTCTTCTCCTTGGTGATGTTGACGTCCATGTCCTCGTTGCGGGAGTTCTCACCGACGATCTGGCCCTCGTAGACCTCCTGCGTGGGCTCGACGAAGAACGAGCCGCGCTCCTGCAGGTTGATCATGGCGAACGGCGTCACGGCGCCCGCACGGTCCGCGACGAGCGAGCCGTTGACGCGCGTGTCGATCGGGCCGGCCCACGCCTCGTAGCCCTCGGCGATCGACGACGCGATGCCGGTGCCACGGGTGTCGGTCAGGAACCGCGTGCGGAAGCCGATGAGGCCGCGCGCGGGGACGAGGAACTCCATGCGGACCCAGCCGGTGCCGTGGTTCGACATGGTCTCCATGCGGCCCTTGCGCTGCGCGAGCAGCTGGGTCACGGCGCCGAGGTACTCCTCGGGGACGTCGATGGTCATGCGCTCGACGGGCTCGTGCACGTGTCCGTCGACCCGCTTGGTGACCACCTGCGGCTTGCCGACGGTCAGCTCGAAGCCCTCGCGGCGCATCTGCTCGACCAGGATGGCCAGCGCGAGCTCACCACGGCCCTGGACCTCCCAGGCGTCGGGGCGCTCGGTGGGCACCACGCGGAGCGAGACGTTGCCGACGAGCTCCTTGTCGAGGCGGTCCTTGACCTGGCGGGCCGTGACCTTGTGGTTCTTGCCGCCGCGGCCGGCCAGCGGGGACGTGTTGATGCCGATGGTCATCGAGATGGCCGGGTCGTCGACCGTGATGAGCGGCAGCGGGCGCGGGTCGTCCGGGTCGGTCAGCGTCTCGCCGATGGTGATGTTCTCGATGCCGGCGACCGCGACGATGTCGCCGGGGCCCGCGGAGTCGGTGGGGACGCGCTCGAGGGCCTTCGTCTCCAGCAGCTCGGTGATCTTGACGTTCTGCATGGTGCCGTCCGAGCGCGCCCAGGCGACGGTCTGGCCCTTGCGGAGCTCGCCGTTGAAGATGCGGAGCAGCGCGAGGCGGCCGAGGAACGGCGACGCGTCGAGGTTGGTGACGTGCGCCTGCAGCGGGGCACCCTCGGTGTACGTGGGGGCGGGGATCTTCTCGAGGATCGTCTTGAACAGCGGCTCGAGGTTCTCCGAGTCCGGCAGGCCACCGTCGGCCGGCTGGTTCAGGGAGGCGCGACCGGCCTTGGCGGCGGCGAACACGACCGGGACGTCGAGGATCGCGTCTAGGTCCAGGTCCGGCACGTCCTCGTGCAGGTCGGAGGCCAGGCCCAGCAGCAGGTCCGTCGCCTCGTGGACGACCTCGGAGATGCGGGCGTCCGGGCGGTCGGTCTTGTTGACCACGAGGATCACGGGGAGCTTGGCGACGAGCGCCTTGCGGAGCACGAAGCGCGTCTGCGGGAGCGGGCCCTCGCTCGCGTCGACCAGCAGGACGACGCCGTCGACCATGGACAGGCCGCGCTCGACCTCGCCGCCGAAGTCGGCGTGGCCGGGGGTGTCGATGACGTTGATCGTGATGCCGCCGGGCTCGCCGACCTCCGCCGCCGCGGGACCCGTGTACCGGATCGCCGTGTTCTTGGCGAGGATCGTGATGCCCTTCTCGCGCTCGAGGTCGCCGGAGTCCATCGCACGCTCGTCCACGTGGGCGTGCGAACCGAACGAGCCGGACTGCCACAGCATGGCGTCGACGAGCGTCGTCTTGCCGTGGTCGACGTGCGCGACGATGGCGACGTTGCGCAGGTCAGTGCGCACGCTCGTGCCCGTCGGCGCAGACGTGGGCTCAGACATGGGGGAACTCATCTCAGAAGGTGGGGAGCGCGCCGGGTCGTCGGCCGCGCCGATCGATTCTACCCGCCCGCCCGTCCCGCCGGGTCCGAAGGTGACCAGACGCACGTCACCGCCCGGAGGTGCGCGCCCAGGTCCACCACGAGGTGAGGTCGGCCCGGCCCAATTGCAGCGGGTCCACGTCGAGCGGCGTGGCGGTGCTCGACGCGGTCGACGGCCCGGAGGACCGGGTGGCGACGACGACGGGCTGCCGCACGAGCGACAGCGCCGCTCCGCCGTCGTGCAGGGTCTGCGCGACCGGGGCCAGCTGGTCGGTCGCCTTCGCCGGGTCGACCGTCTGCGCCAGCGGACCCAGCAGCGCGTCCGTGGCGGGGTCGGTCCAGCCGGTGACGTCGGTGACGCCGCCCGTGCTCCACCGGGACACCACCGAGTCGACCGGCAGCTCCGCCTGCGACACCGGCACCAGGGCGGCGTCCCAGGCGTCGGGGGCGCCGACGAGGTCCGCTCCGAGGCCGTCGACCGCCGCGTACGGCTCCACGTCGAACCCAACGTCGGACGCCGACGCGGTCAGCAGCGCGAGCATCGCGGACCGGAGCGGGTCCGTCGTGTTGGTCAGCACACGCACCACGGGCACGTCCGTGACCCCTGCCTCGGACAGCAGCCGCCGGGCGCCCGCGATGTCAGCCGGCCCGCTGGGCGCGACGTCGCCGCCCGCGGAGGGACCGACCGACGGCAGCACCGACCCGACCACCGTCGCCTCGGGCCACAGGGGGCGGACCACGTCGGACACGATCGCGTCCCGCGGCACCGTGAGCAGGAACGCCTGCCGCACGGCCGCCGCCTTCGCCGCGTCGCCCCCGTACGACGCGGGGTCGAAGGCCCCGCCGCCCGCCGTCTGGAGCTGCAGCTGGAGCGTGCTGTCCCCGCCGGTGCGCACGTCCGCGCCCTCGACGTCGGCCAGCGCGTCCAGGACGTCCCTGGTGCTCGTCGGCGTCACGACGTCGACCGACCCGGCCTCGAGCGCGTCGACCTCCTCCAGCGGGTCGAGGTCGCTGCGCACGACGACGCGGTCGTAGGCCGCGGGCGCGGGGCCCGTGTACTCGTCGTTGCGGACCAGCTCGACCCGCTCGTCCGGCACGACCAGGTCGATCACGTACGGACCGGTCGAGACGGCCTGGTCGACGTGCTGGGCGAGGGCGTCGGCGTCGAAGCCCGTCCGCCAGGCCTTCGAGATCGAGCTCAGCGCGGCCTTGTCCTGGTCGACGATGGCCTTGGTCACGGCGGCGGCCGCCTCGGCGGGGTCCTCGATCCCCAGCGCGGTCTGCCCGAGCACGTGCGCGGGGACCCCGACGTCGAGGGCCGTCTGCCAGTCCGCGACGGGCGTGGCGTAGGTCAGCGTGAGGGTGTCGCCGTCCGTCGTCGGCAGCTGCTCCGCGTGCACGAGCGCGGGCGACGCGGCCGCGAACGCGACCCCCGCGTCGAGCGCGTCGTTGTTCGTGATGCCCCCCTGCGCGTCGAGCTCCGGGGCCACGTCGTCGAGCTGGCCGCTGCGCGCCGCCCACTCGAGCAGCAGGTCGTCCGTGGTGACGGGCGTGCCGTCGGACCACGTGGCCTTCGGCCCGATCGCGTACGCGACCGTCAGGGGCGCGTCGCTGACCTTGGTGATCGTGCCGAAGTCCTCGTCGGGTACGGCCTGGCCGTCCTCGTCGAGCGACACGAACCCGGCCTGCGCGAGGGACCTCACGACCGTGCTGCCCGGCGCCCGACCCTCGACGGTGCCGCCGTTGAGCGACGTGAACGGCACCCCGACGGCCACGACGACGGTGCCGGTCCGGCTCGGCTCGGGCGCCTGCTCCGTGCAGCCCGCGACCGCCGCCAGGGCGACCAGCCCGGCGACCCCGATACGTGACCCTCTGAACACCGTGCGCCTCCCGCTGGCCCGTTCCCCGAGGCGAGCCGACGCACCCCCGTGCCGGAGGTATCGGTCGTTCTCACCCGAAGGTCAACCATGCCGGACAGAGCTGTCCGAATCAGCCGAAAGCCCGACGGACTCGCCGGGCAGGAAGACGACGAGAGCGCCGCACCCGGGTGGGCGCGGCGCTCTCGGCCGGGACGTGGGTCAGAACCCGCGGCCGGTGGTCCGGTCGGTGTCCACGTCGGTGATGTCGTGCGCGTCGAAGTCGCCGCCGGCCTGGGCCTCGTCCTCCGCCAGCAGCTCGTCGCGCTGGGCGTCGAGCAGCGCGTCGCGGGCGATCCGCCGCTCCTTCTGCGCCACCGGGTCGGGCACCGGCACGGCGGCGAGCAGCCGCTGCGTGTAGGCGTCCTTCGGGTGGTTGACCACCTGGGACGTCTCGCCGATCTCGACCAGCTTGCCGTTGTGCATCACCGCGATGCGGTCCGACAGCAGCTCCACGACGGCGAGGTCGTGGCTGATGAACAGGCACGCGAAGCCGTGCTCGCGCTGCAGGTCCTGGAACAGCTCCAGCACCGTGGCCTGCACGGACACGTCGAGCGCGGACGTCGGCTCGTCGGCCACGAGCAGCTGCGGCTCGAGCGCGAGCGAGCGGGCGATCCCGACGCGCTGGCGCTGGCCGCCGGAGAGCTCGTGCGGGTACCGGTTGCGCATCGCGCGCGGGAGCTGGACCTGGTCCAGCAGCGTCTCGACGGCCCTCGACATCTCCTGGCCCTTGACCCCGCGGTGCAGGAGCAGCGGCTCGCCGATGGACTCGCCGATGGGCAGGCGCGGGTTCAGGGACGAACCCGGGTCCTGGAACACGATGCCGACCTTGCTGCGCAGCGGCTTGAGGTCCTTGATCGAGGCGCCGACCATGTCCTGGCCCACGATCTTCAGCTCGCCCGAGGTCACCGGCAGCAGGCCGACGACCGCGCGTCCGATGGTGGTCTTGCCCGAGCCGGACTCGCCCACCAGGCCGACGACCTCGCCCTGGCGGATGGTCAGGCTGACCTCGTCGACCGCGCGGAACGCGGGCTGACGACGACGGCCCGGGTACTCGATGACCAGGTCCTTGGCCTCGAGCACGATGGTCCGCTCGGGCTGCGCGTCGACCACCGGCGCGACCGGCCGGTCCGTGACCTGCGCGTCGGACGTCTCGGCCGTCAGCGCCTCGGCGCTGCGACCCAGGTGCGGGACCGCGTTGAGCAGCTTGATCGTGTACGGGTGCGTCGGCGCGGTGAAGATGTCGATCGACGACCCCTCCTCCACGACGCGGCCGTCCTTCATCACGATGATCTTGTCCGCCATGTCCGCGACGACGCCCATGTCGTGCGTGATGAGCACGATGCCGGAGTCGATGCGGTTGCGCAGGTCCCGCATGAGCTTGAGGATCTCGGCCTGCACCGTGACGTCGAGCGCGGTGGTGGGCTCGTCAGCGATGAGCAGCTTCGGGTCGCACGCGAGCGCCTGGGCGATCATCGCGCGCTGCCGCTGGCCGCCCGACAGCTGGTGGGGGTAGGCGTCGATGCGCCGCGTCGGGTCCGGGATCTCGACCAGGCGGAGCAGCTCGAGCGCTCGCGCCCGCGCCTCCTTGGGGCCCATGTCGAAGTGCGTCCGGATGGTCTCCACGATCTGGAACCCGACCGTGTAGACGGGGTTCAGCGCCGTCATCGGCTCCTGGAAGATGACCGCGATCTCCTTGCCGCGCACGTGGCGCAGGCGCTGGGCGGTCATGCCGATGAGCTCGCGGTCGCCCAGCTTGGCGCTGCCGGTGGCGCGGCCGTTGGCGGGCAGCAGGCCGAGCAGCGACATGGAGGACTGCGTCTTGCCCGAGCCGGACTCCCCGACGATCGCGAGGACTTCGCCGGGGAAGACGTCGTAGCTCACGCCGGTGGCGGCAGGGAACCAGGTCCCGTCGACGTAGAAGTCGACGCCGAGGTCGCGGACCGTCAGCACGGGCGCCTTGGTCGGCGCCGGGGCGGGAGCCGCGGAGGAGGTGTCGATGGCCACGGTGTCAGTTCCTTACTGCGCGAGGACGGGGTGCACGGGCGGACGGGGTCACCGTCGTCGGGCACCGGTCTGGGAGCATGGACGGATGGGTACCACGCAGGAGTTCTCGTCGATCTACGGCCGATGGCTGACCGGCGCGACGGCGCTCCTCGCGGTCGTCGCGATGGTCGTCACGCTGCTGCAGGAGGGCGCCGAGCAGACCCTGCGCCTGCTGCCCGTGACGGGCGCGATCGTGCTGGTGGTCTGGGCGCTGTTCTGGCGCCCGGCCGTCGAGGTGAGCGACGGCGAGATCGTGGTGCGCAACGTGCTGGCCACCGTGCGCATCCCCTGGCCGGCGTACCGCGGCGTGACCGTGAAGTACTCGCTGGTCCTGCACACCACGGGCCGAGACGTGACCGCCTGGGCGGCACCCCGGTCGAGCGCCACCGGGCGCTGGCTGCGCAGCTCGCGCCGCCGGCCCGCGTCCGCGGAGCCCCGTCGCGAGCACGGCTCCGCCGAGGCGGTGGCCGAGGCCGTGGTCGACCGCCACGACGCGCTCGCCGCCGCGGGCTACCTGCGCGGCGCCGAGGTCGCCCGCGTGGCGGGCGACCTCCGGCCGGTGCGCAGCTGGCACTGGGCGACCATCGCGGGCACCGTCGTGCTCGCGGCCCTGGCCACGGTCACGCTCGGCTGAGGGCATCACGCGGGGCCCATCCCGGCGTTGCGGACGTCGTTGCCGGGTCCGACCGTCGACGCGATGGCGCGCGCGGCCGAGCCGTCGGCACGCGCCGCCCGGGCCATCTTGCGCTCGGACGGGATCCGCTTCTGCCGCGGGTCGAACGCGTCGCGCAGGCCGTCGCCGATGAAGTTGATGCACAGCGCGATCACGACGATGAACAGGCCGGGCCACCAGAACAGCCACGGGCGCGTGGTGAACGCCTCCTGGTACTGGCTGATGAGCAGGCCCAGGGAGACCGCGGGCGACTTGATGCCGACGCCGAGGTAGGACAGGGCCGTCTCCAGCAGGATCGCGGAGCTCATGAGCAGCGTCGTGTTGACGATGATCACGCCGATCGCGTTCGGGATCATGTGCTTGAACATGATCCGGGTGTTGCTGGCGCCGGCCACGCGGGCGGCGTCGACGAACTCCCGCTCACGCAGGGTGAGGAAGTCGCCGCGCACCAGCCGCGCGAGCGTGGTCCACGAGATCAGGCCGAGGAACGCCCCGAAGATGATCGGGTTGTTGCCGCCGGCCAGCTGGCCGAGCACCGCGCCGATGACGATGACCGGCATGGTGATGACGAGGTCCGTCAGGCGCATCAGGATGTTGTCGGTGCGGCCGCGCATGAAGCCCGCGAGGGCCCCGACGACGATGCCGACGACCGTGGCGATGACGCCGACGGTGACCATGATGACCAGCGACGTCTGCGTGCCGCGCATGACGCGGGCGAACACGTCGCGCCCGATCTCGTCCTGGCCGAACGGGTGGTCGCCCCAGACGAACCAGGCCCCGCCGTCGCCGCCGAGCCACGACGGCAGCTGGATGCTCGGGTGACCGCCGTCGACCACGGGGGCCGGGGTGTTGGGCCGGAACTGCCACCAGCCGGTCCAGGCGCCGACGCCGATCGAGGTCACGGCGAGGATGACGACGCCGATGAGGACGACCAGCGCCACCATGGCGCCGCGGTGCCGCAGGAACCGGCGACGGACGATCTGCCCCTGCGAGAGGCCCTCGACCTCGCGCAGCTCGATCGCGTTCTCGATCGTGTCGATCGACTTGTCCGGGTCGCCGCCCGGGTTGTTCGTGACGGTGCTCATGCGTTCACCCGAATTCGCGGGTCGAGGGCGGCGTAGATCAGGTCGGCGACGATGTTCGCGATGATCGCGAGCGCCGCGACGATCAACAGGTACGCCATCACGGGGTCGATCTCGGCCTGGGTCAGGGAGTGCAGGAACAGCGTGCCCATTCCTGGTCGGGCGAAGACGCGCTCGGTGATGATGGCACCACCGAGCAGCGTGATGATGTCGATCGGCACGACGGTGGCCAGCGGGATCAGCGTGTTGCGGAACCCGTGCCGCATGATCACCGTGCGCTCCGGCAGGCCCTTGGACCGGGCCGTGCGGATGTAGTCCTGGTTCATCACCTCGAGCATGCTGGCCCGCGAGTACCGCGTGTACGCGGCGAACCCGATGAGCAGCAGCGCGATGGTCGGCAGCACCAGGTGCGTGAACGTGTCGAGCGTCTGCACCCAGAAGTTGCCGCCGAGGTTCGGCGTACGGTCACCGATCGTCGCGATCGGGCGCCCGCCGATGGACGGCGCCGCGTTGTAGGCGGGCCACACGGCCATGACGCGGTCGACGAAGATCATGCCGGCGACCACGAACGCCGTGAGCCCGGCGGTGCGCGCGGAGACCCCGCGGTCCGGACCGCCCCAGGCGTAGCCGACACCGATGCCGACGGCCACCGTGACGATGGCGAGCCCCAGCATCATGAGCCACGACTCGTCGACGTTCGAGAAGAAGATCCGCATCGGCAGGTAGAGGAACAGCCCGATCGCCACGACCGTGAGCGAGGCGCCCAGCGCGCGGCGGTTCTTCAGGCCCGCGGACAGCGTGGTGATCGCCAGCGCGGTGGCCGTGCCGAGGATCGCCAGCAGGAGCGGGTTGATGTTGGGCGTGGTCCACCAGTCGGTGATCTGCAGGTACGCGAACATCGCGAAGGTCGCGACGGCGGCGATGCCGAACGTGAACAGTCGCTGCTTGACGTCGCCGCCGATGGCCAGGCTCCAGAGCAGGCCGGCCAGCAGCGCGATGAAGACGATGACGGCCCACGAGACGACGGGGTCCGCGAGGAAGTCGTTGAAGCCGATGGCGCCCCACTGCTTGAGCAGCACGGCGACCCAGAAGGCCGGCAGCGAGTACAGGAGGAACGACACGAAGATGATCAGGTAGTCGAACGAGCTGTACTGGCGCAGGGCGCTGACGATGCCGACGGCCACACCGAAGATCACGGCCAGCACGGTGGCGGCGGTGACCAGCTGGAGCGTCGAGGCGATCGCGCCCTGGAGGAGCGTCGAGACGGACTGCCCGCTCACCCACGCGACGCCGAGGTCGCCGTGGAGCAGATCACCCAGCCACTTGAAGTAGCGGATCACGACCGGTGTGTTCAGGTCGAGGAGGGCGATCCGGTCGGCGATCAGCTGCGCCTTGTTCGGGTTCGTCGACTGTCGCAGGTCCTGGAACGGGTCCATGGACGCGGACACCAGCAGATACATGGCGAAGGTCGAGACGAAGAGCGTCGCCAGTCCGGCGAGCAGTCGTCGCCACAGGAAGGAGAGCATGGAACGTGAACCTCACGGTTGAGGAGTTGCGCATCAGCCGCCGAAGTCTACGCGGCACCATGCGTGAGGGCCGACCGGAGCCCGGTAGGGCGCGGGCGGGAGGGGGTTCTCGGGCGTCGTTGCTCGAGCTGTCGGGTCGACAAAGGGTAGAGCACGCGATGGGGGCGGCGGAGCCTCTCGGCTCCCCCGCCCCCACGCGGTCAGATCAGCGGATCACTCAGCTCGAGGCGGAGGGAGACGCCGTCGGGGCGATCTTCCAGTCCCAGAAGCCGTAGAAGATCGTCGGGCTGATGCTGATGGGCGACGGCCCCGTGAGCTTCGAGCTCCAGGCGTGGATGCCCGGGAACTGGAAGATCGTGGTGCCGAAGGCGTCCTTCCACAGCTCCTGCTCGACCTTCAGCTGGATCTGGTACTGCTCCTTCGGGTCCGTGGACACGGCCAGCTGGTCGAACAGTCCATCGACCGTCGTGTTGCTGTAGTGGCCGTAGTTGTTGATCCCGTTGGTGCGGAAGTTCGCGTCCGACTCCGTGACGGCGGTCGAGTTCGACTGCCAGCCGAACAGCGAGGCGTCGTACTGGTCCTGCTGGGTGGCCAGCTTGGTGCCCCACTCGGTGGCGGGCGCCGAGGCGTCGACCATCGTGAAGCCGGCAGCAGCCTCGGCCTCCGTCATGAGCGCGAGCTCGTTGACGCGACGCGGGTTGTCACCGTTGAACGCGAGACGCACGTTGATCGGGCCGGTCACGCCGGCCTCGGCCAGGATCTGCGCCGCCTTCGCCGGGTCGGACTTGAGCGGGTACTGGTCCGAGCCGTTGTTCTTGACCATGTCGTCGTAGTTCGGCGAACCCGGGAGGAGGATCTGCGAGTTGCGGACCTCGGCCTTGGGGTTCAGCGGGACGATCAGGTTGTCGACGATCTCCTGGCGCGGCATGGCCGTGAGGAACGCCTTGCGGACGGCCAGCGCCTTGGCGGCGTCGCCACCGTAGGTCTTCGGGTCGAAAGGACCGGCGTTGTCGAAGACGAGGTCGACGTGCTCGTACGTGCCCTCGACCGCGTTGTCGATCTCGACGCCCTTGAGCGCCTGGAGGGCCGTGAGGACGTCAGCCGAGGCCTGCGGGCCGATGAGGTCGACCTCACCGTTCTGCAGCGCCTGGACCTGACCCATGGGGTCGTCGACGTAGCGGACCGTGATGGTGTCCGGGCCGGTGCCGTGGTCGCCCTTGTACTTCGGGTTCTTCTTGAGCGTCAGGTACTGGTTCTCGACGAAGTCCGTGATCAGGTACGGGCCGTTGGCGACGAGCAGCTTCGGGTCGCTCGGCAGCTTCGTGAACTCGGTGCCGTGGTTCCAGAACTCGGCGACCTTCAGCAGGCTCGCGTTGTCCTTGTCCTGGATCGCCTTGACCAGGGCGTCCGTGGCCTTGGTCGGGTCGTCCAGGCCGAGGGCCTCCTCGGCGGCGATGTGCGCCGGGACCGTGGCGGACGTGAAGTTGAGCTCCCAGTCACCGTACGGCTTGTCGTAGACGAAGGTGATCGTCTTGCCGTCCTCGGAGATCTCGGGCGTCTTGGTGACGAAGGCCGGCCCCGGGCTGACGCCGTCGAAGTAGACATCCTTCGTCGCGTCGTAGATCGGGTTGCCGGCGTCGTCCGTCTCGGTGGGGCTGACGGTGTTGAGCGCGCCCGAGGTACCGGCCCACTGCAGCAGCATGTCCGCGGCGGTGACGGGGGTGCCGTCCGACCACTGGGCCTTGTCGCTCAGGGTGTACTTCACGGTCAGCGGGTCGTCCGACGTCTTCTCGTACGTCCCGAAGCTCGCGTTCTTCTGGAGCTTGAGGTCCGGGTCGTAGAAGTTGAAGGACTCGGTCGTCAGGTAGGTGATGTTCGCGTTCTGAGTCGCGTTGCCGTTCACCGAGGACGTGTTCGTCTCGTTGAGCGGGGACTCCCACGCGACGTTGACCGAGGTCTCCTGGTTGATGCCCGAGTCGTCGCCGTTGTTGCCGCCGTTGTCGCTGCTGCTGCACGCGGCGAGCGCGAGAAGGCTCAGCGTGGCGACCGCGCCGGTCGCGGCCTTCCGGTTGATCTTCAATGTTCCTCCTGAAGCGGTGGTGGACCCCGCCGGTCACGCATGCGTCGATGGTCACGGCGCACACGAGCACAGAGCCCGCCAGGGGTTGCCGACACGTTAGTCAAGCGATGGCGGACAAAACGGACAGACGTCAAAGCGTGTGACGATCGTTACGTGATTGATACTGGCCGGTACGTCCGACATGTGAGATGGACACACCGCGGAAACATCCGGTTCACGCGTCCGAAGCATCGCGGACGAGTGGATCACACGCAAAGAACTGACGCCGCGGACCGCTCGTCTGCTATGGCCCCCGGCGCCCTGCCGCCGGGCCCCGCGACGGTGCGGGACCAGCGACAATCGTGCGATGACGATCACCGCGACCGTACGCCGCCTCGGCAGCACACGCTGGTTCGCGCGCGTGGGCAGGACGACGTCCCGCCTGGACCATCGCCTGCACAAGGCGTCGCGCGGCCGGTTCAGCATCCTCGGACGGCCGACGCTGCCGCACCTCATCCTCACGACCACCGGGCGCACGTCCGGACAGCCCCGCGAGGCCGTCCTGCTCTACGCCGTCGACGGTGACGGCTGGGTCCTCATCGGCTCCAACTGGGGGCAGGAGCGGCACCCGGCGTGGTCCGCCAACCTGCTGGCCACGCCCGAGGCGACCGTGACGATCGGCGGGGTGACCACGCCGGTCACGGCGACCCTGGCGGACGACGACGAGCGCGCCCGCCTGCTGCCCGCCCTGCTCGCCGTGTGGCCCGCGTACGCCGACTACGCCGAGCGCGCCGGACGCGACCTGCGCGTGTTCCGGCTCGCTCCCTCGGCCCGCTGACCGCGGGTCAGACCGACGGCGTCCCGCGCGAGCGTCGCCGGTAGGCGCGGGCCTTCATCACGTCGCCGCACTCGTCCATCGAGCACCAGCGGCCCGACCGGTTGCGCGACGCGTCGTAGTAGATCCACTGGCAGTCGGGGTTTGCGCACGCCTTGAGCCGTGACCACTCCCCCGCGGTGTGAGCCCGGTGCACCTCGGCGAGCAGGCCGGCGACGAGGCCGTCCGCACCCGCCGGCGCCAGCTGCGCGGCGCCGTCGTCGAACCTCACGACCAGCGGGTGGGCGGCCGCCAGCGCGTCGAGCTCGGTGGCGTCGCCCGTCGCGAGGTAGCGGCGCAGCGCGTCGCGGAGGTCGCGCAGCGGGAGCTGGCCGGTGCCCGCCAGGTGGTCGACGCCGTGGAACCGGTCGTCGGTGTTGAGCAGGGCGCGGACGCGCTCGAGCGGACCCGGGGCGATGCCGGGCTCGGCGCCCAGGGAGACCCACGCGAGGAGCGGGTCGGGGCGGGTGATCTCGGGGACGGTGCCCTCCTCGTCATCGGCGGGACGCTTGACGTCGCGCGCGGGTCGCCAGGATAGTCGTCACCATCATAACGGTTTTGCTAGTGACGAGAGCGAGTGCGCCATGACCACCGCCACGACCGAGAAGCTCGGCTGCGACACGTCCGACATGCTCACCATCCACGCCCTGTTCCGCCGCGCCTTCACCGACGCCCCCGGGCTCGTGCGCGGCGTCCGGGACGGCGACCTGACGCGGCTGGAGCCCGTGGCCGGGCACGTGCGGGAGCTCGCGGGTGCCCTGCACCACCACCACGAGGGCGAGGACCTGCTGCTGTGGGACACGCTCGAGAGCCGCGCCCCCGCGTGCGCCCTGCACGTCGGCCTCATGCGCGCCCAGCACTCGGCCACCGCGAACCAGCTCGAGCGGCTGGACGAGCTGATGACCGCCTGGGAGGTGGACGCCGGGGCGGCCGAGCGCGACGCGGTCGCCGCGCTGCTGGACGAGGTCCGGGACACCCTGCTGGCCCACCTCGGGCAGGAGGAGACGCAGATCCTGCCGACGGCCTCGACGGTGATGTCGCAGCGCGAGTGGAGCCTGCTGCACGAGCACGGCATGGCCTCGATCCCGAAGGACCGGATGTTCCTGCAGCTCGGCTGGCTCCTCGAGGTCGTCCCCGACGACGAGCAGGCAGGCTGGCTGCGCGCCAACCTGCCTGCTCCGGCCCGGGTGCTGTGGCGTCTCGTCGGCAAGCGGCAGTTCGCCGCGCACCGCGCCCGCGTCTACGGCACGAGGGTCAGCTGATCTTGCGCCGGTAGGCGCGCATCGCGAGGGCGTACGCGAGCACGAGGATCCCGACGCACCAGGCGAGGGCGACCCAGATGTCGCTGCCCACCGGCTGACCCGCGAACAGGGCCTGGATCGAGTCGACGATCGACGTGACCGGCTGGTTCTCCGCGAACCAGCGCACCGGACCCGGCATGGTGTCCGTGGGCACGAACGCCGAGCTGATGAACGGCAGGAAGATCAGCGGGTAGGAGAACCCCGCGGCGCCGTCGATCGACTTCGCCGAGAGCCCCGCGACGACGGCGACCCAGGTGAGCGCCAGCGTGAAGAGCGCCAGGATCCCGGCGACGGCGAGCCACCCCAGAACGCTCGCCGAGGTGCGGAACCCCATCGCGAAGCCGACGAGCACGATGATCACCACCGTGATCGCGTTGGCCACCAGCGACGTGAGCACGTGCGCCCACAGCACCGACGACCGGGCGATCGGCATCGAGTGGAACCGCTCGAAGATCCCGCTCTGCATGTCGGTGAACAGCCGGATGGCGGTGTACGCGATGCCCGACGCGATGGCGATCAGCAGGATCCCGGGCAGCAGGTAGTTGACGTAGCTGTCGGTGCCCGTGTCGATCGCTCCGCCGAGCACGTAGACGAAGAGCAGCATGATGGCGATGGGCGTGACCGCCGTGGTGATGATCGTGTCCACGCTGCGGGTGATGTGGCGAAGGGAGCGGCCGGTGAGAGCGGCCGTGTCCGCGACGACGAGGGTGCTCATGACTGGACCTTTCCGACGAGCGCCAGGAAGACCTCTTCCAGCGTCGGCTGCTTCTCGACGTACTCGATGGTGGCGGGCGGGAGGAGCTGCTTGAGCTCGGCGAGGGTGCCGTTCGCGATGATGCGGCCCTCGTGCAGGACGGCGATGCGGTCGGCGAGCTGCTCGGCCTCGTCGAGGTACTGCGTGGTGAGCAGGACGGTGGTGCCCTGCGTGGCGAGCTCCTTGATGACCTTCCACACCTCGAGGCGGGCCTCCGGGTCGAGACCCGTGGTGGGCTCGTCCAGGAAGATCACCTTCGGCCGGCCGATCAGGCTCATCGCGATGTCGAGGCGCCGGCGCATCCCTCCGGAGTACGTCGCCACCCGGCGCGACGCCGCCTCGGTGAGGTCGAAGCGCGCGAGCAGGTCGTCGGCGACCTGGCCGGGGTCCTTGAGGTGCCGCAGCCGGGCGACGAGCACCAGGTTCTCCCGGCCCGAGAGGATCTCGTCGACCGCCGCGAACTGGCCGGTCAGGCTGATGGACTCGCGAACCTTCACCGGGTCCGTCGTGACGTCGAACCCGTCGACCTCTGCGGCGCCGGCGTCCGGCCGCAGCAGGGTCGAGAGGATCCGCACGATCGTGGTCTTGCCGGCGCCGTTCGAGCCGAGCAGGGCGAAGATGCTGCCCGGCTCCGCCTCGAAGTCCACGCCGCGCAGGACGTGCAGGTCCTTGTAGGACTTCTCCAGCCCCTGCACTCGGATGCTTGCCATGACTGTCGTTCCCTCCTCCTGGAGCGCCCGGCTCATCGGGCGCGCTCGACGGTGATGCCGCCGGACCGGGTGCGTGCCCGGACGGCGACGGACTGCTCGGACTCGGCGGGGGCACGGTCCCCGACGAGCTGGTTGCGCACGTGCCCGTCCTTGGCCGACAGGTCGAGCCAGGCCGGGACCCCGGGCCGCACGCCGATGGTGATGCGGCCGTAGCCGCTCTCCACCTGGATGGAGCCGCTCGACACCTCGCGCAGCTCGATGGCGCCGTACGCGGACTTCGCCGCGACCGAGCCGAGCGCCCGCGTGATCTCGAGGTCGCCGTAGGAGAGCTTCGCCTCGACGTCGCCCCCGGACTCCTCGACGCGGATGCTCCCGTGCGACGCCTTGAGGACCGCGTCGCCGCTGACCGTGCCGAGCCGGATCTGGCCGTGGTCGGCCGTGATCTCGACGCCGCCGTCGGCCCTGCCCACGGTGACGTTGCCGTGCCCCGCGCGCAGCCACAGGTCGCCGGTGGACTCCAGGTCCACGGGTCCCATGGAGGCCTTGATGCGCGTGGCACCCAGTCGCCCGACGGTGCTGACGCCGCCCATCGAGCCCTCCGCGGTCACCCGCGAGCCGGTCGGCAGCTCGACCCGGACGTCCACCGACTCGGTGGGCCCGATCCAGCTGAGGCGGGGCCGCGGGCCCATGATCGTGAGCCGGTTCCCGTCGAAGTCGACCGTGGTCTCCTGCGCGCCCCGGCGGTCGACGGCCTTCGCGGGGTTGGTGGGCGACACCGTGACGACGGTGTCGTCCCGGTCGGTCGCGACGATGTCGATCGCGCCGACCGGCAGGTTGACGGCCAGGTCGATCGGGGTCGGTGTGCTGAAGGTGGGCATGCTGACGCCTCCCTCTCTCGGGGTGTGTTCGTCCGGCCCCGCGGGTCCGCGTGGCTGGTGAGGCTGGGTGGGTCTCGCCGGCTAGCGCGCCCAGCCGGCGAAGCTGTCGCCGGTGCGCAGCGAGCGCTGCGCGGATCGTCGTTGCTTGGGCTGGAGGGCGGCCGCGACCGCCCGGACCAGCCAGGTGTTGACGGACAGGCCGTCCGCCGCCGCCGCCTCGTCCACCTTCACCTTGAGGGCGTCCGGCAGCCGGAGCGTGGTGCGCGAGGTGCTCACGTCGTTCTCGATGTCGACCGGTGCGGCGGGCTCGTCCGCGTCCGTGTCGGTGCCCGGCTGCGCGACGACGAACTCGACGTCCCGGCCGCGCAGCCGCAGGTCGACCGAGCCGGGGGCGAGGTCGCGGGTGATCTCGCCGGCGGCCGCCGACAGGGCATCGAGCAGCACCAGCCGCGTCGCGGCGTCGAGCCCCGCGACGAGGCGCTCGGCGACGGCGCGGGTGTCCGCCGTGCCGTTCTCCGCGGTGTCGAGCAGCTGGCGCTGCAGGTCGCTGACGTACTGTCCGAGGTCCATAGCACCATCGTGACACCATCGTGGTGTCACGTCAAGCAATTGTGGTGTCAGTGGTGACACCGGGCGACGACGACCATCTCCCGCCCGGGCCGGTCCGGCGCGTCCCGGACGTCGAGCACCTCGTAGCCGGCGTCGGCCAACGACCGCTCGACCGTCGCGCGGTCCCGGAAGCGCAGCGTCGAGTCCGAGGTCAGCACGGCACCGTCCGAGGCGAAGACGTAGGACGCGCGGAACGTCACCAGCTCGCCGGCGACCGCCGTGACGTCGACCCACGTCTCGACGACGCCGACGCCGGGGACGTCGGTCGCGTCGTAGGTCGCCTCCCGCGTCCACCCGCGCCACGCCTCGACCTGCGGCACCCGGGTCTCGAACACCAGGTGGCCGCCGTCCCGGAGCGCCCCGCGGACTCCCCGGAGCGTGGCGGCCCACCCGTCGTCGGTCACGAACACCTGCGCGACGTTCGCGGTCATGGTGGCCAGGTCGACCTGCAGCGGCGGGAGGCTCGTCGCATCGCCGTCCAGCCACCGCACGGCGTCGGCACCCGGCTTGGCCCGTGCCACGTCGACGGACGCGCGCGCCGGGTCGACGCCGACCACCTCGATCCCCCGCGCGGGCAGCAGCAGCGCGAACACCCCGGTGCCGCAGCCGACGTCGAGCACGCTGCGGGCGCCCAGCTCGTCGGCGATCGCGAGGTAGGCGTCGAGGTCGCTGCGGTCGGGGTCGAGCACGTCGTAGAGCTCGGCGAGGCGGGGGACCTCGAATCCGTCGTCGGCCATGACCCGGACGCTAGGAGCGGCGCCGCTTCGTCGGCCACCTGAATCCGTCGACCGGCTACGGTCCCCCGCGCCAGTGGTCGATGCGCCGATGGTCGGGGACGAAGCCGTGGGCGACGCCCCAGAGCACCGCCTGCGTCCGGCTCTCCACGCCGATCTTGCGGTAGACCGACCGGATGTAGGACTTCACCGTGTTCGGGCTGAGGTAGGTGTGCGTCGCGACGTCGGCGTTGCTCAGCCCCTGGGTGATCAGGGCCAGGATCTCCGACTCGCGCTCCGTCAGACCCTCCCCGCGCCCGGGCCAGTCGAGACCGTTGGCGGGCCGGACGCGCCCGGGCAGCTCGCTGATCACGACCTCGCCGGCGTGCACCGCCTCGAGCGCGGCGACCAGCTCGCGCGCCGGCAGCGCCTTCGACAGGTACCCGCTGACCCCGAGCGCGCGGGCGCTGGCGATCAGGGCGGGATCGAAGTTCCAGGTGAACACGACCACGCGGCGGGCGCTCGGGTTCCGCACCAGCACGGCGATCTCGTCCTGGTCGGACTCCGGCTGCGCGAACGAGTCGTAGAGCACGATGTCGACGACATCGTCGACGGGCGTGTTTGTGTCGATCTCGGCCACGACCACGCGGTCGCGGTACTGGTCCAGGATCTTGGCGACGCCCATGACGACCACGTCGTAGTCGTCGACGAGGGCCACCGTGATGGGTCGGGCGGGCGCGGGCATGAGCCGAACGTAGCCCCCCTAGGGGTGTACTACATCCGCCCTAGGGGTGGTGGAGTCGAGGAACACCACCACTCCTGAGGAGGCACCACCATGCTCGGACTCATCGTCACCATCATCATCGTCGGGCTCGTCGCCGGCCTGCTCGCGCGCCTCATCGTGCCGGGCAAGCAGGACATGTCCGTCGCCATGACGATCATCATCGGGATCATCGGGTCGTTCGTCGGCGGGTTCCTCGGCTACCTGCTCTTCCACAAGGACGCGGCCGACGGCTTCCTGCAGCCCGCCGGGATCATCGGCTCGATCATCGGCGCGATCATCGTGCTGCTGATCTGGGTCCGCGTCGGCGGCCGCCGCTCCGTCACCCGCTGAGCCGACCTGCCCGCCGGTCCCGGTCTGACGACCGGGGCCGGCTGCGGGTCCATCGCCACTCCCAGACGACGCCGACCTCGGGGTCCTCCTGGGTGTCGGCGTGCTCGAAGCCGAGCGACGCGAGCACACCCGTCGACGGGTTCGGGCCCGGCAACGTGTGCGCGAGGACGTGATCCACCTCGCCGCTGGCGACGGCGCGTTCCACCAGTGCTCGGGCAGCGGCCGTGCCGACGCCCCGGCCGCGGAACTCCGGGGCGATCTCGTAGCCGATCTCGACCGTGCGGTCGGTGGGCGGGCCCACGAAGCCGCCGGACCCGAGGAGCCGACCGCTCGCCGCGTCCACGACGAGCTGCATCGACCACGCGCGGTCAGCCTCGGACGAGGTCCGCAGGCGCTCCAGGGTGAAGCCGATGGCTTCGGGGAACTCGGGCCATCCCTCCGGGACAGGTGAGCCGAGCAGCTCGCCAAAGGCTCCTCTGCTCTCGTTCAGCGCGTTCAGCAACGGCTCGGTCGCCGCCACCAGGCGGACCTGCGGTGGGGACGCCATGCGGCGTCACGGCCTCGGCACCGGCGCGAAGTCGGACCGCGTCAGCCAGCGCGGCAGGTTGCGGCGCACGGCCGTGGGCCCGTCGACGGTGAGCTCGCCCGACCGGAACGCCTGGTCCCACTTCACGTCCCCGCGCCACACCCGGACGAACAGAGCGAGCGGGGTGTCGATCCGTCCGGAGACCGGATGACCCGGGTCGAAGTCGCACAGATCCACCTCGGCCTGGGTGCACACCAGCCACCAGTCCCGCTGCCCCGAGGGTCGGTCGCGGAAGCTGAACTGCAGCACGGTGCGACCGGGCGGCAGCGCCTCGAGGTCGACGTTGCGCTGCACGTCCCACATCAGCAGGTGCGGGTCGAAGTCCTCCTCGCCGAGCTCGGGCATCCAGCGGATCCCCCACTGGCCGATCGCCTCGACGACGGACTGGAGCTCGCGTCCCGCCTGGGTGAGCGTGTAGTAGACGCGTGTGCCCTGCTCGTGCCGGTCGATGACGCCGGCGCGGGCGAGGCTGCGCAGGCGCGTCGACAGCAGGGTGGGCGACATCTTGGGGACGCCGCGTTGCAGGTCGCCGAAGGTGTGGCTGCCGGCGATGAGCTCACGGACGATGAGCATCGTCCACCGCTCGTCGAGCAGCTCCATCGCCTTCGCGACCGGACAGAACTGGCCGTACTGCGTCATGTCGCTCCACCGCCACTACTCCAGATCCTGTAGTGGATCACTACAGATGTCGCACTGACCAGGGTGGTGCCCCGGTCAGCAGCCTGGGTGACAACGAGCCGGAACACGCCGGCACCTCACCAAGGAGTCACCATGACCACTCTCGCCACCGACCTCACCACCCTCAAGGGCATCCAGCAGCAGACCTGGAGCAGCGGCGACTACGGCAGCATCGCCTGGATCACCGTGCCCCTGGCCGACGAGCTGGTCGCAGCCGTCGACCTCGTGCCGGGCAGCACCGTGCTCGACGTCGCCACCGGCACCGGCCACGTCGCCATCGCCGCCGCGCGGGCGTTCTGCCCGACCGCGGCCATCGACTACGTGCCCGCCCTCGTCGAGACCGCACAGCGGCGGGCCGCCGCCGAGGGCCTCGACATCGCCTTCGAGGTCGGGGACGCCGAGGCGCTGCCCTACGCCGACGGGCAGTTCGACTACGTCCTGTCCGCGATCGGCACCATGTTCACCGCCGACCACCAGCGGGCCGCCGACGAGACCGTCCGCGTGACCCGCCCGGGTGGCCGGATCGGGCTGGCCAGCTGGACGCCGACGGGCTTCGTCGGCCGGATGCTGAGGACCGTCGGGACGTACGTCGCTCCCCCGGGCGGCGCCCTGCCTCCGACGCGTTGGGGCGACCCGCAGGTCATCGCCGAGCTGTTCGGGGACCAGGTCGAGGACCTGCGCACGTGGACGACCACCGTCCGCCCGCGGTTCCTCAGCGCCGAGCACTATGCGGACTTCTTCCTCACCAGCTACGGACCGACGTTCAAGGCCGCGAGCAAGCTCGACGCGGCCGGTCGTGCCGCGTTCCGCGCGGACCTCGTCGCCCTGGCGGAGGAGTTCAACCTGGCCGTCGACGGCACCTTCGTCTCCGAGTGGGAGTACCTGCTGGCCTCCGCTCGCAGGCGATGACCCGGGGCGTACGGATCGAAGCCGGGGTCGCGGCCGTGACCCCGGCTTCTGCGCACGTTCACCGGCGTCGCACACTCAGCCGTCGGAGCGGGGCCGGCGTCGATGGTCACGTCGGCCGCGTCGACCGTCCACGGGCGACCTACACGCTGAACCACGTCGGCAGGACGCCGCGCCGCTCGAGCTCGAAGATCGCGAGCTGCCGGCGCTGGTGCAGGTTGATCGAGTACACGAACGTCCTGTCCAGGGCCTCTGCCTCGAAGGCGCGGGCCGACTCGGCTCGGGCCTGGAGCTTCGCCTTGTCGGCGTCCACCTGCGCCTGCATCTCCTGGAAGGCGTCGCTGCCCGGCCACTGGTTCGCGAGGCCCGCGAGGCCCTCCGTCACGGACTCGAACAGGGCGGCGTGCTTCTGCGCCTCCGAGATGGACGTGACGGGCCCGCCGATGCGCTCGATCTCCTGTCGCACCCGCTCCGAGAGCGTGTCGATCAACGGCAGGAGCGCCAGCAGCGCGCTCGTGTCGAGCGTCGCGTACAGGCGTTCCACACTGGCGAGATCCTCGGTCTGGGTCATGTCTGCGAGCCTACGGCGCAGGCGGCGGTCCCCCCTCGTGGGTCGGGCGTATGGTGCGATCGTGCCCGAGCGCACCAGCTTTCCGGCCGGTGCGGTCCGTCTCGTCGAACCGTTCGGCGCCGGTGGCGGACCGGACCTCCTCGCGCGCGAGCTCGCCCCGTGGCTCTCGAGCATCTGGCATCAGCCCGTCGTCGTGGAGAACGTTCCGGGTGACGGAAGCACGGCAGCACCGGCACTCGTCGCCGAGTCCCCCGCCGATGGGCACACCGTGCTCATCAACACCAGCGCGCAGGCCTACATCGGCGCCGTGTCCCCCGACCTTCCGTATGAGCCCCTGGACGACTTCAGCCCCGTCGCGCCCCTCACCCAGCAGGCGTACGTCTTCGTGACGGGTCGGGACTCGGGCATCGGCACCTTGCACGACCTGGTGTCCGCAGCCGCGGCTCGCGGCACCGACCTCACCTTCGGGTCGACCGGAGCCGGTACGGGGAGCCATCTGGGCGCGGCGCTCCTCCACCTGGAGGCCGGAGTGACCGCCGTGCACGTGCCCCCCGCGCCGGGGGACTCGATCGTCGAGGTGGTCGCGGCGGTGGCGCGCGGCGACACCGACCACGTCTTGTCACCCATCGCGATCGTCGAGCCCTACCTGGACGCGGGGACACTCGTCGCCCTGGCCGTCAGCACAGCTCGTCGCTCGGCCTGGCTCCCCGACGTACCCACGGTCGCCGAGCAGGGCATCGAAGGCTTCGACTTCCCGATCTGGTACGGGGCATGGGTACGCGCTGGCACGTCCGTCGACATCGTGCAGGCGCTCGGGACCGACTTCTCCGACGCGATGGCATCGTCGGAGCTCCAGGGATGGTGCACCCGCCACGGCGTCGAGCCGATGCGGATCGCGACCGCCGACTTCGGTCAGTTCGTCCTGGACGAAGCCCGACGCGCTGCCGCGATCATGCAGCGAGCGGGCGAGCAGACGCGCCCAGTCACACGTTGAACCGGAACTCCACCACGTCGCCGTCGGCCATCACGTAGTCCTTGCCCTCGATGCGGGCCTTGCCGGCGGCGCGGGCGGCGGCGACGGAGCCGGCGGCCACGAGGTCGTCGAACGAGATGACCTCGGCCTTGATGAAGCCCTTCTGGAAGTCGGTGTGGATCACGCCGGCGGCCTGCGGGGCGGTCCAGCCCTGGTGGATGGTCCAGGCGCGCGACTCCTTGGGGCCGGCCGTCAGGTAGGACTGCAGGCCGAGCGTGTGGAAGCCGACGCGGGCCAGCTGGTCGAGGCCGGCCTCCTCCTGTCCGTTGTCGGCGAGCATCTCGCGGGCCTCGTCGGGCTCGAGCTCGACCAGCTCGGACTCGAACTTGGCGTCGAGGAAGATGGCGTCGGCGGGCGCGACCAGGGCGCGGAGCTCGTCCTGCATCGCGGTGTCGGCCAGGCCGGCGTCGTCGGTGTTGAAGACGTAGATGAACGGCTTGCTCGTCATGAGCTGCAGCTCGTCAAGGTGCTCGATCTTCTTGCCCGCCGCCGACAGCGTCTGGCCCCTCTCGAGGATCGCCTGCGCCTCCTGGGCCGCGGCCAGCAGGCCGGCGTCGGCCTTCTTGGCGCGGACCTCCTTCTCGAGGCGAGGGATCGCCTTCTCGAGGGTCTGCAGGTCGGCGAGGATCAGCTCGGTGGCGATGATCTCGATGTCGTCCTTGGGGTTCACCGCGCCGGAGACGTGCACGACGTCCGGGTCCGCGAAGGCGCGGGTCACCTGGCAGATGGCGTCGGCCTCGCGGATGTTGGCCAGGAACTTGTTGCCCAGGCCCTCCCCCTCGCTGGCGCCCTTGACGATGCCGGCGATGTCGACGAACGACACGGTCGCCGGGAGGATGCGCTCGGAACCGAACAGCTCCGCGAGCGTCTCCAGGCGCGGGTCGGGCAGCGGGACGACGCCGACGTTGGGCTCGATCGTCGCGAACGGGTAGTTCGCGGCGAGAACCTGCGCGCGGGTCAGCGCGTTGAAGAGGGTGGACTTGCCGACGTTGGGCAGGCCGACGATGCCGATAGTGAGTGCCACGTCGGGGAAGTCTACGGGGGCGGGCGGCCGGACTCCGGTCAGGCGAACGCGACGATGCGCCGCAGCAGGTCCGGCGCGGTGCGGTCGAGGGTCCGGCCCCCGACGCGCACCCCGATCGTGAGCAGCACCGACCCCAGCACCACGCCCACCGCCAGGGTCAGCCAGCCCAGCGCCGCCGAGTCGCGCCCGACGGCCAGGACCGCCAGCACGATCTCGGGCAGGCTCAGCGCCATCACGGCGAGCCACCCGCCCAGCTGCGAGACCAGCGCGGACATCGAGGCCCCCTGCCGGCTCTGGAACGGGTTCTCGCCGGGCATCTGCACGGGGTAGACCACGAGGGCGGAGACGACGCTGGACCCGCCGAGCGCCGTGAGCAGCACGCCGAACGACACCCCGAGCAGGGCGGGGACCAGGGCCGGGCGGTGCGAGACCAGCGCGGACCCGATCGAGAGCACGAGGACCGCGGGCACGGCGATCGCGCCCGCGGCGATGACCCGGCCGAGCCGGTCAGTGACGCCCCGCAGCGGCGAGCCCACGTGCGTCCAGAACGCGGTGCCGTCGTACGCGACGTCGGCGGAGATGCCCCAGCCTAGGAGGTAGCCGGCAATCGGGCCGATGAGCAGCACGACCCCGCCGTCCGGGTTCACGACGAAGAAGACGACCGCGAGCACCGGCACGATCGCGACGGCGAGCGCGTAGCGGGGGTCGCGCGCCCAGTACGTCAGGCAGCGCGCCGTCACGGCGCCGAGCGGCGTCGCGGGCAGGCGCCCGAACCAGCCGAGCCCGCGGCCGCGGGTCGAGACGCTCTGGTGCGGGGGGTTGACCAGGGCGTGGGCCAGCGCCCGGTCCCAGACGACGACGAGGACGGCCACGGTCGCGACCGCGACGGCGAACCGCGCGCCGGCGAGCCCCCATGCCCCGTCCGCGACGTCGGCGGGCACGGCCCAGACGGCCCCGGCCGGGGTCCAGGCCAGGACGTCGGCGACCTGCTGGACCAGGTCCTGCGTGAGGGTCGTGCCCGAGAAGAGCCGGCCGAGCACGGGCCCCACGAGGATGAGCGGCAGGAGCACGACGGCCGCCATGACCTCGCGGAACCGCCGGCCGCTGAGGATGCCCGACGCGGCCGCGGTCGTGGCCCGCGCGCCGACGACGCACGTGGCCAACGCGAGCACCGAGCAGATCAGGCCGGTGACCAGCGCGGCGGGCGTGCGCCACCAGACCCCGGCCATCGAGAGCACGGACAGCGTGGTGACCACGCCGGGGATGCCGAGCAGGCCCGCCAGCGCGAGGCCGGTGAGCAACGAGCGACGCGGGATGGCGAACGTGACGAACCGCGCCGGGTCGACGGTGGAGTCGAGTCCGAACGCGACCAGCGGCACCAACCACCACCCGAGCACGACGACCGACCCGAGCAGCACGGTGACGAGCCCGCGGATGTCGGGCTCCTGGACGCTGAGCGCCGCCATCGACCCGACGACGATGACCAGGGCCATCAGCCCGTAGAGGGCGGCGACGACCAGGCCGACCACCTGCCACGCGCTGCGGCGCAGACCGTTGCGCAGCAGCGTCAGCTTCAGGCGGACGAGGTGCGCAACCACGCGAGCCCCTCCCCGCTGACCCGGCCGCCCACCAGGTCGACGAACCGGTCCTCGAGGCTGCCGTCGCCCCGGACCTCGTCGACCGTGCCGGCTGCCAGCACGTGCCCGGCCGCGATCACGGCGACGTGGTCGCACATGCGCTGGACCAGGTCCATGACGTGCGAGGACACGATGACCGTGCCGCCGGAGCGGACGTAGGACGCGAGGATGTCCCGGATGTTCGCCGCCGACACGGGGTCGACGGCCTCGAACGGCTCGTCGAGCACGAGCAGCCGCGGGGCGTGCACCAGCGCGCAGGCCAGCGCGACCTTCTTGGTCATGCCCGCGGAGTACTCGACGACGAGCTTGTCGGCGTCGGCGGTCAGGTCGAGGGCCGCCAGCAGGTCGGTGGCGCGCCCGGACACCGTCGCCCGGTCGAGGCCCTGCAGCAGGCCCGCGTAGGTGATCAGCTGCCGGCCCGTCAGCCGGTCGAAGAGGCGGACGCCGTCGGGCAGCACGCCCAGCATCGCCTTGACCTCGGTGGGCGAGGCCCACAGGTCGTGCCCGTGCACCAGCACGGTGCCGAAGTCGGGCTTGAGCAGGCCCGTCGCCATCGAGAGCGTGGTGGTCTTGCCCGCCCCGTTGGGGCCGACCAGCCCGTAGAACGAGCCGGTGGGGACCACGAGGTCGATGCCCGAGACGGCGATCTTGTCCCCGAACCGGCGCCACAGGCCGCGCAGCTCGAGGGCGGGTGCGGTCGACATCGGACCACCCTAGGTCGCCGGGCCCCGGTCGCGTGCCCCGTTCACCCGGATGTCAGAGGTGCCTGGGAGCGTGCGGGCATGGACACCGGACTGTTGCTGGGACTCGCGATCGGCGCCGTGGTCGGCGTGCTCGCCGGCTGGATGCTCGCCGGGGCGCGGCTGCGCGCCGCGGACCTGCAGACCGCGCGGGCGCAGGCGCTGCTCGAGGCGGAGCGGCAGGGGGCGCAGGCCCGGCTGGCGGACTCCGACCGGCTGGCCGACCAGTTCCGGTCGCTGGCGGCAGACGCGCTGGCGACGAGCACGGACCAGTTCCTCGCGCTGGCGCACCAACGGTTCGCCGCGGACCACCAGACGCAGGTCGGGGAGCTGGCTCAGCGCGAGCAGGCGGTGCGGGCGATGGTCGAGCCGCTGTCGCGCACGCTTGACCAGGTCCGTGCCGAGCTGTCGACGGCCGAGCAGGCGCGAGCCGCCGGCCACGCCGCGCTCGGGGAGCAGGTGCGCGCGATGCAGCAGGCGTCCGAGCACCTGCGTGGGGAGACCGCCCAGCTGGTCACCGCGCTGCGGTCGTCGCAGGTGCGCGGCAAGTGGGGCGAGCTGCAGCTCAAGCGGGTGGTCGAGGCCGCGGGGATGCTCGCGCACGTCGACTTCGTCGAGCAGGACCAGGTGCGGACCGACGACGGCCTGCTGCGGCCCGACATGGTGATCAAGCTGGCCGGCGGCAAGAACGTGGTGGTGGACGCCAAGGTGGCGTTCCTCGGGTTCCTCGACGCCGCGCAGGCCACCGACGAGCGCGTCCGCTCCGAGCGGCTCGCCGCCCACGCGCGGCACGTCCGGGCGCACGTCGACGACCTGTCGGCCAAGCGGTACTGGGACCAGTTCGCCCCGGCGCCGGAGTTCGTCGTGATGTTCGTGCCCGCCGAGTCGTTCCTGCACGCGGCGGCGGAACAGGACCCGCTGCTGATCGAGTACGCGTTCGAGCGCAACGTCGTCATCGCCACCCCGACCACCCTGCTGGCGCTGCTGCGCACCATCTCCTACGCCTGGCGGCAGGACGCGCTGGCCAGCAACGCCCAGGCCGTCCTCTCGCTGGGCAAGGAGCTGCACGGCAGGCTGGCGACCATGGGCTCGCACCTGGCCCGGCTGGGCCGGGCCATCGACTCGGCCGCCGGCGCCTACAACCAGACGGTGTCCTCGCTGGAGACGCGCGTGCTGGTCAGCGCCCGGCGGTTCGCCGACCTGCACGTGGTGGACGCCGACCTGCCGACGCCCGACCCGGTCAACCCGCAGCTGTCCGCCGTGAGCGCGCCCGAGCTCGTGGCGTCGGCGGAGGAGCAGATCGTCATGTTCGACGGCCGCGCCGAGCGCGACGAGCGAGCCCTGCGGGCGGAGAGTGCGATCGCGCCGACGGACGCCTCGACCGCCTGACTCAGACGGTCTGCACGTCCAGCGGGCGGCGACCCTCGCGGCGCGGGACCTCGGGCGCCTTGCCGGCGGCCTTGAGGTCGGCGCGGAGCTCGCGCGGCAGGGAGAACATGAGGTCCTCGGTCGCGGTGCGGACCTCCTCGACGTCGCCGAAGCCGTGCGCGGCCAGCAGCTCGAGGACGTCGCGGACCAGGATCTCGGGGACCGAGGCGCCGGACGTCACGCCGACGGTGGTGACCCCGTCAAGCCAGGCGAGGTCGATCTCGTCGGCCTTGTCCACGCGGTAGGACGCGCGGGCGCCGGCATCGAGGGCGACCTCGACCAGACGCACCGAGTTCGACGAGTTCGCCGACCCGACCGTGATGACCAGGTCGCACTCCGGCGCCAGCTTCTTCACGGCGACCTGGCGGTTCTGCGTGGCGTAGCAGATGTCGTCGCTGGGCGGGTCCTGCAGGTTCGGGAACCGCTCGCGCAGGCGGCGGACGGTGTCCATGGTCTCGTCGACCGAGAGCGTGGTCTGCGAGATCCAGATGAGCTTGTCGGGGTCGCGGACCACCACGTCGGCGACGGCGTCCGGCGAGTTCACCACCTGGATGTGCTCGGGGGCCTCACCGTAGGTGCCCTCGACCTCCTCGTGCCCGTCGTGGCCGATGAGCAGGATGTCGTAGTCCTCGGACGCGAACCGCACGGCCTCCTTGTGCACCTTGGTGACCAGGGGGCACGTCGCGTCGATGGTCTGCAGCGACCGCGCGGCCGCCTGCGCGTGCACGGCCGGGGACACCCCGTGCGCCGAGAACACCACGCGTGCGCCCTCGGGGACCTCGTCGGTCTCGTTGACGAAGACCGCGCCGCGGGCCGCGAGCGTCTCCACCACGTACTTGTTGTGCACGATCTCCTTGCGCACGTACACGGGGGCGCCGTAGTGCTCGAGCGCCTTCTCGACGGCGATCACGGCACGGTCGACGCCCGCGCAGTACCCGCGCGGGGCGGCGAGCAGCACCCGCTTGCCGGTGGGTGCGGGGCCATCGGTCGTGCCCGAGCCGGGGGCGGGCGTCGTGGAGGTCACGGTGAGGAGTCTAGTTCGGCGCGTCCGACCACCCCCGGCCGAACCGGCCGTCGCGGCTGTGACCTGCACCCGACCCGCACGCGGCGCACACGACGGTGCGCACGGCGCGCACGACGTGTCGCCCGCGCTGTGGGTGCGATGGGGCAGGCTGGGCGCGTGAGCACCGGCCCCATCACCAGTCCGCCGGCGGCCGGCCCCCCGCCGCTGCGCGCCGCGGACACCACGCCCGACCGCCCGTGGCCCGTCCGGCACCTGGCACCCAAGATCGCCGACTACATCGCGAAGATGCCGCCGGTCTGGGTCGAGGGGCAGGTGCTCAACCTCAAGCGCTGGAACACCATGTACTTCCTCACGCTGCGCGACACCGACCTCGACATGTCGCTGTCCGTCACCGCGCCGGCCTCGGCCATCGACAAGCTGGCGGACAAGCTGGCCGACGGCGCGCACCTCGTGGTGCATGCCCGGCCGCAGTTCCACGCCAAGAAGGGCACGCTGACGTTCGCGGCCGACGACGTCCGGCTGGTCGGGCTCGGCGAGCTCCTGGCCCGGATCGAGCACCTCAAGGGCATCCTGGGGGCCGAGGGCCTGTTCGAGCCCTCGCGCAAGCGAGCCCTGCCGTTCCTGCCCGCCGTGGTCGGGCTGATCGTCGCGCAGCAGGGCGACGCCGAGCACGACGTGGTGTCCAACGCCCGCGCGCGCTGGTCCGCCGTGCAGTTCGAGATCCGCCGGGTCACGGTGCAGGGGCCGCGCGCGGTGCCCGAGGTCAGCGCCGCGATCGCCGAGCTGGACCGCGACCCGCGCGTCGAGGTCATCGTGGTCGCGCGCGGCGGTGGCTCGTTCGAGGACCTCCTGCCGTTCAGCAACGAGTCGCTGGTCCGCGTCGCGGCGGCTTGCCGCACCCCGCTGGTCAGCGCGATCGGGCACCACCTCGACACGCCGCTGCTCGACCTCGTGGCGGACCTGCGCGCGTCGACACCCACCGACGCGGCGAAGCGGATCGTGCCGGACGTCAGCGAGGAGCGGGCGCGCCTGACCCAGGCCCGGCTGCGGGCGCGCGCGGCGCTCACCGCCCGGCTCACCCGCGAGCAGACCGGGCTCGACCACTGGCGCAGCCGCCCCGTCCTGGCCAACCCGACCACGCTGGTCGACCTGCACGAGCACCGGGTCACGGCGCTGCGGGAGAGCGCGCGCCGGTCGCTGCACACGGCCCTCATGCACGGTCGCGCCGAGGTCGCGGGCCTCGCCGCGCAGGTCCGGGCGCTGTCGCCGGCCGCCACGCTCGACCGCGGGTACGCGGTCGTGCAGCGCGCCGACGGCCACGTGCTGCGGGACCCGGCCGAGGTGGCCGACGGCGACCCGCTGCGCATCCGGGTCGCCCGCGGCGAGCTCGCCGCGCAGGTCGCCGGGGCCTGAGGCGCTGCGGCGGCCGGGCCGGTTCCGGGCAACCGTCCGCGTGGCCGTCGACCTGTTCTTCTGACCGTCCGGCGGCGCGGCACGCGACGACGCCCGACCGACGGGTGCCGACCGTGTGGGCCTGCCCTGGTTGACTGTCCTCGTGCCGAAGCCGTCCCAGCCCTCCCCGTCCGCCCCGCCGTCGGACCCGAATGCCGACGTCGCCTCCCTCGGGTACGAGGAGGCCCGCGACGAGCTCGTGGCCGTCGTCGCCCGGCTGGAGGCCGGCGCAGCGACCCTCGAGGAGTCGCTGACCCTGTGGGAGCGCGGTGAGGCGCTGGCCGCGCGGTGCCAGGAGTGGCTCGACGGGGCGCGCGAGCGGCTCAGCGCCGTCCGGGACACGGCCGCGGCCGTCGACGAGGAGGAGGCCCGATGACCGCGCCGGCCGAGCGGGCGTTCGTCGTCGGCGAGGCGCTCATCGACGCGGTCACCCGCCCCGACGGCAGCCGCGCGCAGCACCCCGGGGGCAGCCCGGCCAACGTGGCCCTCGGCCTCGGCCGCCTGGGCCGGCGCGTCGACCTGCTGACCTGGCTCGGGCACGACGCCGACGGCGACCTGGTCCGGCGGCACCTGCAGGACTCGGGGGTGCACGTGCTCGAGGGCAACCGCTCGGCGCTGCGCACGCCGACGGCCACCGCGCACATCGGCGCGGACGGGGCCGCGACCTACGAGTTCGACCTCGAGTGGGACCTGCCCGAGACCTGGGACGAGGAGCCCGGCGAGCCGCTGGTCGTGCACACGGGCTCGATCGCGACCGTGCTGCAGCCGGGTGGCGCGGCCGTGGCGACGGTCCTGGCGCGCCGACGCGCGGCCTCCACCGTCACGTACGACCCCAACCTGCGCCCGGTGCTCATGGGGTCGCCGGCGCACGCGCTGCCCGTGGTCGACGCGCTGGTCCGCCTGGCGGACGTGGTGAAGGTCAGCGACGAGGACCTCGCGTGGCTGCACCCCGGGGTCGCCCCGGCGGAGATCGCGGAGGAGTGGAGCCGGTCAGGTCCGTCGCTCGTCGTCGTGACCCACGGGGGCGAGGGGGCGTTCGCCAGCACGTCCGCCGGGGCCCGGCTGTCGGTGCAGGCGCCCCGGGTGCAGGTGGCGGACACGGTCGGCGCCGGCGACTCGTTCATGGGCGGCCTCATCGACGGGCTGTGGTCCGCGGGGCTGCTCGGTGCCGACCGCCGGCAGGCGCTCGCCGACGTCGACGCGGCCACCGTGCAGGCGGTGCTCGAGCGCTGCGCGCGCATCGCCGCGATCACGGTCTCCCGGGCGGGCGCCAACCCTCCCCGGCTCGCCGAGCTCGACTGACGCGGGCGCCGGACACTCTCAGGCGCGTGCCTTCTCGCGGGCCTGCGCCCGCTCGAGCGAGGCCTTGCGGTCGGCCTCGTTCTCGCGGTCGAGCGTCTCGGCGGCGGCGCCGTCCCAGGTGAGGTTCTCGCCGCTCTCGGGGTCGAACACCATCATGCGGGCCGGGTCGAACCACAGGTCCGCATCGATGCCGTCCCGGATCTTGGTCTCCGACGGGAGCGCGACGATGAGCTGCGTGCGCAGCCCTTCGCCGTCGAGGTCGCGGTCGAGCTCCTCGAGCGTGGACGCGACGTCCGGGTTGGTGTCGAACGGGATGTAGGCGTAGAGCTCCGAGCCGAGCCACTCGGTGACGTCCACGGGCGCGCTGAAGGTGACACCGGTGCCCTTGCGGGCGTCTTCGAGGAGGGCGGCATCCTCGAAGTGCTCGGGGCGGATGCCGACGATGACGATCTCCTTGCCCGCCAGCTTCGGGGCGAGGTCCGCGGAGATCGGCACGTCGGCGAACGGCAGCTTCATCGTCGACCCGCTGATCTCCCCTGGCAGGAAGTTCATGGGCGGCGACCCGATGAAGCCGGCGACGAACAGGTTCACCGGCTGCTCGTAGAGGCCCCGAGGGCTGGCGACCTGCTGCAGCTCGCCCTTGCGCAGGACGGCGACCCGGTCGCCGAGGGTCATCGCCTCGGTCTGGTCGTGGGTGACGTAGACGGTCGTCGTGCCGAGGCGGCGCTGCATGCGGGCGATCTCGGTGCGCATCTGCCCGCGGAGCTTGGCGTCGAGGTTGGACAGGGGCTCGTCGAAGAGGAACGCCTCGGCCTCGCGGACGATCGCGCGGCCCATCGCGACCCGCTGCCGCTGACCGCCGGAGAGGTTGGCGGGCTTGCGGTCGAGGTGGTCCTGAAGCTCGAGCGTCTTGGCGGCGAACTCGACCTTCTCGCGGATCTGGGCGTCGGTGAACTGCCCCTTCTGCAGACGCAAGGGGAAGGCGATGTTCTCGAAGACCGTCAGGTGCGGGTACAGGGCGTAGTTCTGGAAGACCATCGCCAGGTGCCGGTCGCGGGGGGCCTTGTCGTTGACCCGCTTGCCGCCGATCTGCAGGTCGCCCGCCGTGATGTCCTCGAGGCCGACGATCATCCGCAGCAGCGTCGACTTCCCGCAGCCGGACGGGCCGACGAGGATCACGAACTCGCCGTCGGCGATGTCCAGGCTGACGCCCTTCACGGCGAGGAAGCCGTCGCCGTACTGCTTGACGATGTCCTTGAGAGTGATGGCGGCCATCGGATCTCCTTCGTGGTCAGCCCTTGACGGCGCCCTGGGTCAGGCCGGACACGATCTGGCGTTGGAACAGCAGGACGAGGATGACCACCGGGATGGTCACGATGATGGCCGCGGCGGAGATCGACCCGGTCGGCTCCTCGAACTGCGAGGCGCCGGTGAAGAACGCCAGCGCCGCCGGGACGGGACGGGCGCGGTCGGTCGACGTGAGCGAGATGCCGTACACGAAGTCGTTCCAGGCGATGAAGAACGCGATCAGCGCGGTGGTGAACACGCCGGGCGCGGCGAGCGGGACGATCGCCTTGCGGAACGCCTGCCACGTGGTCGCCCCGTCCACCTGGGCGGCCTGCTCGAGCTCCCACGGGATCTGGCGGAAGAACGCCGCGAGCGTCCAGATGGAGATCGGGAGCGTGAGCGACAGGTACGGGATGATCAGCCCGAGCCAGGTGTCGTAGAGGCCGATGTTCCGCCACAGGTTGAACAGCGGCGTGACGATCGAGATGACCGGGAAGATCGAGACGCCGAGCGCGGTGAGCAGGACCAGCCGCTTGCCGGGGAAGTCGAGCCGCGCGATCGCGTAGGCCGCGAGCGTGGCGAGGACGACCGCGATGGCGGTGGCGATCAGACAGATGCCGACCGAGTTGCGCAGCGAGGACAGGAACAGCGTCTGCGCGGACCCGCCCGGCGCCAGGATCTCCTCGTAGTTCACGGTCGTCCAGGTCTTCGGCCAGAACAGCCCGAGGTTCAGCTGGCTGGGCAGCTTGAACGACGTCGCGAAGATCGAGACGATCGGGAAGAGGGCGTACGAGATGACGAAGATCGTGATGAGGGCCCAGCCCCACTTGGCCCTCGTGGACAGCTGCTTCATCAGCCCGCCCCCCTCGCGCCGCCGGCCAGATCGACCTTGAACAACTTCACCGCGACCCAGCAGATGAGGATCACGCAGAGGAAGAGGAGCACGGAGATCGCGGAGCCAAGACCGATCTCGAGCCGTCCGATCGACGTCCGGTAGGCCAGCAGCGACAGCACCTCGGTGCCGTTCGCGCCGTTCGTCATGATGAAGACGTTGTCGAAGATGCGGAACGCGTCGAGGGCCCGGAACAGGACCGCCACCATGATCGCGGCCTTCATGTTCGGCAGGACCACTCGCGTGAGCCGCTGCCACCACGTCGCGCCGTCGACCTCCGCCGCCTCCTCGAGCTCGGTGGGCACCTGCGAGAGGCCGGCGAGCAGGAGGAGCGAGATGAACGGCGTGGTCTTCCAGATCTCCGACAGGATGATGACGAAGAGGCTGGTGCCCTGCTGGGCGAACCAGTTGAGGTCCGTGCTGATCCCGGGCACCCACGAGAACCAGTGGTTGATGTACCCGGAGTTGATGTCGAACGCGTAGAACCACGCGAACGCCGAGACCACGGTGATGATCCCGTACGGCACGAGGATCGCCGTGCGGAGCAGGCCGCGCAGCTGGGTGATGGCCCGGTGCATGACGAGCGCGAGGGCGAACCCGAGGACGAGCTCGACCACCACGGTGACGACCGTGATGAACACGGTGACGCCCAGCGCCTGCCAGAAGAGCGGGTCGGACAGCACCACCGCGTAGTTGCTCAGCCCCGCCCAGCGCTTGTCGTCGGGAGCGGTGAGCCGGAAGTGGAAGAGCGAGTCGTAGAAGGCCTGCAGGATCGGGTACAGCGTGACCGCCAGCATGACGACGAACGCGGGCCCCGCGAGCAGCCAGCCGAGCCGGGCCTCCGACCTCGACCGGTCGCTGCGCCCCGCCTTCGCCGCCGCATCGCGCAGGTCCGGAGGAAGCCCGCCGGGTGTCTTCGTCTGGACCTGGCTGCTCATAGCAGCTGCTCCCCTCGCAGCACGGCGGTGATGAGGTCGGTCGACTCCTTGGGCGTGACCTCCGGGGTCACCGAGCTCGGTGGGTGCCAGGTCTGCTGCAGGCCGGTGGACACCTCGTTGTAGTACGGCGTCTGCGGCCGGGGCACGGCGAGCTCGAGCGACTGCCGGATGACGTCCGCCATCGGGAAGGCTTCCTTGACGGCGGGGTCGTCGTAGGCCGTCGTGTTGGACGGCGGGTTGCCGTTCGTCGCGAAGTACTGCGCCTGGTGCTCGGGGGTGACGATGCACTCCGCCGCCTGGTAGGAGAGGTCGACGTGCTTGCTGAACGCGCCGATCCCGAGGTTGATCCCGCCGTACGGGGGTGCCGTCTGCTGGTCCGCGGTCACCTGCGGGTACAGCGCCCAGCCGATGTCGTCGAGCAGGGACTGGTCGAAGGTGCCGTCCTTGACGCCGGCCTTCGTGGCGGACCAGACGAACGGCCAGTTGACCATGAACGAGCCCTTGTCGCCCTGGAAGATCGCGAGCGACGCACCCTCGTCCTCGGTCGGGAGGCCGGGACCGCCGAGGTTCTCCTTGCCGATCGTGCCCATGATCTTCGCCGCGGCCTCTCCCGCGGGCGTCTCCAGGCCGAGCGTGATCTCGTCGGCGGGAGCCTCCGGGTTCTCGAGGATCTTCCCGCCGGCGGACGCGACGAGCGCGTTGATCCACACGGTCAGCGACTCGGCCTTGGTGCCCTGGACGGCGAGGTACTTGTCCTGGTCCTTGGCCGCCGTCATGATCTGGTCCCACGTCACGGGTCCCTTTGCCGGGTCGAGCCCCGCCGCGGTCGCCACGGACTTGCGGTACCAGAGCAGCTGGGTGTTCGCCCAGAAGGGCACCGTGACGAGCTTGCCCTTCCACGTCGCACCGGCCAGGGCGCCGGCGACGACGTCCTGCGTGACCTTCGACGCGACGTCGTCGGGCACGGGGGCGAGGAAGCCGGGCTCGGCCATCTCAGGGATGAACGGCGGGTCGAGGCTCATGATGTCGATCGACGAGTCCTTGGCGGCAAGCCGTCGGGCCAGCTGCTCCCGCTGGGCGCTGGCGTCGCGTGGGAGGACGGACACCTCGATCGTGTAGGCACCCCCCGCGGCCTCGGTGCACTGCTTGGCGATCTCCGCCTGCCCGCCGTCGTCCGGGTTGATGTACCACGTGAGCACGGGCGAACCCGAGCCCGACCCCGCGCACGCGGCCAGCGGGGCGGCAACCGCGACCCCGAGGACCAGGGCGAGAGCTCGTGAGCGTCGTCGCACGTCACACCTCCAGTGACCGAGGCATCGCTGCCTCATCACCCTGGGTACACCTGTGGGTGAAATGTCGCCACCCCTACGGCCGCCCGAGGCGTGAACTCCGCCTGCGCGGACACGTCCGACCTGCGACCATGACGCCGTGACCCGCCCCACCACACCCGCCGAAGCCTGGTCCGCGCTGCGCGAGGGGAACGAGCGGTTCGTCCGCGGCGAGATGCTCCACCCGTCGCAGGGCGTCGACCACCGCGCCGAGCTCAGCGCCGCCCAGCACCCGTTCGCCGTGATCTTCGGGTGCTCCGACTCCCGCGTCGCGGCCGAGATCATCTTCGACCAGGGCCTCGGCGACGTGTTCGTGGTCCGCACGGCCGGGCACGTGCTGGACACCACGGTCATCGGGTCGATCGAGTACGGCGTGGAGGTCCTCGGCGCCTCGCTCGTAGTCGTGCTGGGTCACGACAGCTGCGGCGCCGTCGCCGCGGCGACCACGGCCCTGACCACCGGAGAGCTGCCCACCGGGTTCGTGCGCGCGATCGTCGACCGGGTCATCCCCAGCATCGTCAACCTCGCGGGCGGCGGCTTCGGCGCGCTGGACACCGTCGACCCGGCGGTGCTCGGGCACGAGCACGTGCGGCACACGGTCCGCATGCTGCAGGGCTACTCGCGGTCGCTGGCTGAGGCCATCGACGCCGGCCGGGTCGCGGTCGTCGGGCTCGAGTACACGCTGGCCGACGGCACGGTGCACCTTACGGAGGCGGCCGGCGAGGTCGGCTGACGCGTCACGGCCACGGGTCCGCGGGCCGGGGCCGAGCGCCGTCCTCGTCGTCGTGCGGGGTGCTCCGCTCGCGCCAGTACGCCGCGCCGTCCGCCCGGCGCCCCACCAGGCCCGCCTCGACCAGGTCGCGCCGCAGCCGGACGGGGTCGTCGGTGAACGCCCCGATGCGCTCGGTCAGCTCGACCTCCGAGGCCCGCTCGCCCGGCGCCAGCACGCGCGCGGCCAGGTGCTCGAGCACGAGGGCCCGGTCGGCGTGACGGCGTGGGGTGCGGACGAGGCGCCCGCGGTCGAGGAACCGGTCGGCGGTGCACGAGGACGACATGGCGCCATGGTGCCCGCCCGCGGCGGACGCCCGCACGTCGATTGCCTCACGCCGGGCCGGGTCACCCCGGCGGGTGCGGCAGGATGTTGGGCATGACTTCTGAGTTCCGCATCGAGCACGACACGATGGGCGAGGTGCGCGTCCCGGTCGACGCCCTCTACCGCGCGCAGACCCAGCGGGCCGTGGAGAACTTCCCGATCTCGGGCGGCCGGCTCGAGCGCAGCCACATCGAGGCCCTGGCCCGCATCAAGAAGGCGGCCGCCCGGGCGAACGCCGAGCTGGGCGTGCTGGAGCAGGACGTCGCGGACGCCATCGTCGCCGCCGCCGACGACGTGGCGTCCGGGGCACACGACGCCGACTTCCCCATCGACGTCTACCAGACCGGCTCGGGCACCAGCTCGAACATGAACACCAACGAGGTGCTCGCGACGCTGGCGACGCGGCGCCTCGGCCGCGACGTGCACCCGAACGACCACGTCAACGCGTCGCAGTCGTCGAACGACGTGTTCCCCACGTCCGTGCACGTCGCAGCGACCGCCGGCGTGGTCCGCGACCTGATCCCCGCGCTGGAGCACCTCGCGGAGGCGTTCGAGGCCAAGGCCGTCGAGTGGGCCGAGGTGGTCAAGTCGGGCCGCACGCACCTCATGGACGCCACCCCGGTCACCCTCGGCCAGGAGTTCGGCGGATACGGCGCGGCGATCCGGTACGGCATCGAGCGCCTGCGGTCGGCCCTGCCCCGCGCGGCCGAGGTGCCCCTCGGCGGCACGGCCGTCGGCACCGGCATCAACACCCCGGCCGGCTTCCCGCAGCGCGTGATCGAGCTCCTGCGCGAGGACACCGACCTGCCGCTGACCGAGGCGCGCGACCACTTCGAGGCCCAGAGCTCCCGCGACGGGCTGGTCGAGCTGTCCGGCGCGCTGCGCACCATCGCGGTGAGCCTCACCAAGATCTGCAACGACCTGCGCTGGATGGGCTCGGGCCCCAACACCGGCCTGGGCGAGATCGCGATCCCCGACCTGCAGCCCGGCTCGTCGATCATGCCCGGCAAGGTCAACCCGGTGATCCCCGAGGCCGTGCTCATGGTCGCGGCGCGCGTCGTCGGCAACGACGCCACGGTCGCCTGGGCCGGCGCGAGCGGGTCGTTCGAGCTCAACGTGCAGATCCCGGTGATCGCCGCGGGGGTGCTGGAGTCGATCCGGCTGCTGGCCAACGCGTCGCGCCTGCTGGCGGACAAGACCGTGACCGGGCTCGTCGCCAACGTCGAGCGCGCCCGCGCGCTGGCCGAGTCGTCGCCGTCGATCGTCACGCCGCTCAACCGCGTGATCGGCTACGAGGCCGCCGCGAAGATCGCCAAGCACGCCGTCAAGCACGGGATCACGGTCCGCGCGGCCGTGATCGACCTCGGCTTCATCGAGCGCGGCGAGGTCACCGAGGAGCAGCTGGACCAGGCGCTCGACGTGCTGAGCATGACGAGGCCGCCACAGGCCTGATCCCTCCGCGTGACGACGAAGGCCCCGGGGTCGCCCCCGGGGCCTTCGTCGCGTCCGTCAGGCGTCGACGGCGGCGGGCGCCGGCGCCGCGGCGGGCGCGTGGTGCGCCGGCCGGCCGCCCTTCATGGCCAGGCTCGCGGCGAGGCCGAGCACCAGCACGCCGACCGTGAGCAGGATCGTCTGCGTCACCGCGATCGCGAAGCCGGAGTGCACGGCCTGCAGCGCGACGTCCTTGATCTGTGCGGCCACGTCGGCCGGCACCGACGACGGCAGCTGCGGCGCCGCACCGTTGGCGAAGCTGGCGTGCGCGAACCCGTCCAGGAACGGCTGGCGGAACTCCTCGGGCAGCTGCCCGGCCGCGTCGCGCGCGGCCGCCGGGATCTCGACGCCCAGGCGCGAGGTCAGCATGGCGACGACCGCCGCCGACCCGATGACGCCGCCGATCTGGCGCGTCGTGTTGAACGCCCCGGCGCCCGCTCCGGCCGTCCGGCCGTCGAGGCCCGAGGTGGCCAGGTTGGCCAGCGGCGAGAACAGGGCGCCCGTACCGATGCCGAAGAAGACCATCGGCAGCACGAGGTGCCACACGGGCACGTCGGGCCGGACGGCGAGCGCGAGCCACGTGATGGCGACGGCCAGGATGGCGAAGCCGCTGGCGACCACCCACTTGCCCGCGACCCGGTCCGACAGCCGGCCGGCGAACGGCGCGACGACGCCCGAGATCAGCGATCCGGGCAGGCCGACGAGCGCGGCGTGCAGCGGCGTCAGGCCGAGCACCTCCTGCAGGAAGAGCGTGAACGGGAAGAAGATCCCGATCATCGCGAACGTCACGGCCCAGCCGGCCACGTTGGCCAGCGAGAAGTTGCGGTGGTGGAAGAGGGTCAGCGGCAGCAGCGCGTCGGCGCCCCGCCGGCGCTGCCAGAGCACGAAGCCGACCAGCACCAGCACGCCCGCGCCGATGACGGTCCAGACCGTGATCGGGCCGACGATCGTGCCCCAGTCGTAGGTCGCGCCCTCCTGGACGCCGAACACGAGCAGGAACATCCCGACGATCGAGAGCAGCACCCCGACGCCGTCGAACGACCGGTTCGCCGTGGGCAGCGTCGGCAGCGTGCGGAACGCGAGCACCAGGGCCACCACGCCGACGGGGATGTTGACGTAGAAGATCCACTCCCAGCCGACCGTCTGCACCAGCAGACCGCCGAGCACCGGGCCGGTGATCGTCGCGATGCCGGCGACGGCACCCCACAGCCCCATGGCCGAACCGCGCTTCTGCGGCGGGAAGACGCGCGTGATCATCGACATGGTCTGCGGCGTCATGAGGGCAGCGCCCACGCCCTGGGCCGCCCGCGCAGCGATGAGCATGCCGATCGAGCCCGAGAGGCCGCACAGCAGCGAGGTGAGCGTGAAGATGACCAGCCCGACGATGAAGACGGGCCGCGGGCCGAAGCGGTCCCCCAGCCGGCCGGTGACCAGCAGCAGCGTGGCGAACGTCAGCAGGTAGGCGCTGTTGACCCAGCCCACCGCGGTCAGGTCGGCGTCGAACGCCGTGACCAGCGACGGGATCGCGATGTTCACGATCGTCGTGTCGACCATGATCATGAAGAAGCCGAGGCACAGCGCGGGCAGGATGCTCCACGGGCTGCGGCCGTGGAGGTCGACGAGCGCCCGTGGCTGCCCGGTCGTGGTGGTCATGAGAGGTCCTTCGCGGAGGTGTCGGGAGGCCGGAGGGCCATCGTGGCGTCGAGGTACGACATCGGGATCGGCTCGGCCCAGTCGAGGGCGTCGCCGCGGAGCTCGTCGAGCGTGCGGTCGAGCCAGGCGACCTCGGCGCGGAGCATCGCGAGGTCGTGCTCCACGTCGAGGAGGAACCGGCGCGGCAGGCCCCGCTCCCGGACGGCCCCGTAGGACACCCCCAGGCGCTCCAGGTGCTCGGCCTCGCGGTCGCGCCGGCGGGTGAGCTGCTCGACGACGACGTCGGCGGGCAGCTCGTTGGCCTCGGCCAGGCCCACGGTGAACAGCGGGTAGGCGGGGTGCTCGTCGCCGAGCAGGCTGGTCAGCCGGGCCGCGAAGGCCGCGCGACCGGCGTCGGTGATCCGGTAGGTGGTGCGCTCGGGCCGCCGTCCTGCGCGATCGGTGCCCACCACCTCGACCAGGCCGTCCCGCTCGAGCCGCTCGACCCCGTGGTAGACGGCGCCGGCGTTGACGCGGACGATCCGGGTGTCGCCCCGCTCCACGAGGGTCTGGTGCAGCTGGTACGGGTGCATGGGCTGCTCGTGCAGCAGGGCCAGCACCAGCACCGCGACCGCCGACAGCTCGGCCATCTCCACCTCCCGATCGACTATTCCGAACGGAATATACCTCGCGGAGGGCCGCGTGTCACCGTTGGGTCACGGTCTCCTGTGCGTCCGCGGAATCGCTCCCACGCCGCGCCGTCGCTCGCTTACGATCGCCGGACCGCACGCATCGACCCCGATCGCGCGCGCCCAGGACGAGGACGTCGGGAGGTGGTCGCATGGGCTGGAGCCTGCGCGTGCTGCGTCACCGCGCCGCGGCCCAGCGGACGCTCCTGGCGACCGTCGTGGCGGTCGCCCTGGTCGGCGCCACCCTGCTGGGCACGTTCGCCCTGCTGCTGTTCACCAGCGCGCACGCGGCACTCGACACCGCGCTGGACCGCGCCCCGGCGACCGCGACCGACATCGACGCGATCCTCTCGGTCAACTCGTCCGACCCGGCCCCCGCGCTCGCCGCAGGCGAGTCGTTCCTCGACGACCTGCTGGGCGACGTCCCCGCGGAGCGGACGCAGTGGCTCACGTCGCCCATGTACCGGCTGGTCGGGCAGGGCGGGCGCGTCCCGCCGCTGTCCTACCTGGCCGCCAACCCGCAGCTGCCGTCGGGCGCGTCCCTGCTCGCGGGTGCGTGGCCGACCGCCGTCACCGACGACCAGGGCCGGGTCGAGGTCGCCGTCCCGAAGGTCGCCGCGGACGCCTACGGCTGGACCGTGGGCAGCGAGCTGGCCGTGCAGAGCCTGGCGACCTACGACGACACGCGGTTCGTCGTCACCGGCATCCACGAGCTCACCGGTCCGAGCAGCAGCTGGACCCGCGACCTCCTCCAGGGCACCCAGCACGACCCCGCCTACCCGGTGCCGGGCAGCTTCGGCTTCGTCACCACCGACGCGTGGGGGCCGTTCGTCGCGGTGCCCGGCGCGCTCACCGCGCCCGGCGGGCTGGCACGTGCCGACCTCGTCGCGGCGCCGCACCTCGTCGACGCGCCGGCGGGCGCGGTGACCGACCTGCGCGCCCGGCTCGACGACGCGCAGGCGTCGCTCACGGCCGCGGTCGACGCCACGACGCTGTCCGGCGACTTCCGCTCCTCCCTCGCCGCCACGGTCGACGACGCCCAGGGGAACCTCGCCGTCACGCGCGTCAGCGTGGTGATCGTCGGCCTCATGCTCGTCGTGCTCGCGGTCACGGTGCTGCTGCTCGCGGCGCGGCTGCTGGCGGACCGCCGGGCGGCCGAGCAGACCCTCATGGCGTCCCGCGGCGCGTCGGGCCGCCAGCTCCTGCGCCTGGCCGCGCTCGAGGCCGCGGCCGTCGCGCTGGTCACGGGCCTGGTGTCGCCCTGGCTCGCCGGGCTCGTGTTCGGGCTCGTCACGTCGTTCGGCCCGCTCGAGCGCGCGGGGATGCACACCGACCCCGGCCGGCCCGTGTCCCTGTGGGTCACGTGCGTCGTCGCGTCGTTCGTGCTGGCCGGCGTGCTGCTGGGTCCGCTGCTGCGCCGCCGGGGCAGCGTGGTGGACACCGAGCAGCAGCTCGTGCGGCAGGACAGGCGCGGCGGGCTGGCGCGGTCCGGCGTCGACCTGGCGCTGGTGGCCCTGGCGGGCGTCGCCGTGTGGCAGCTGCAGACGTACCGCTCCCCCGTCGTGGCCGGTGCGCAGCTCGACCCGATCCTCGTCGCGGCCCCCGCCCTGCTGCTCCTCGCCGGCGCCGTCCTCGCGCTGCGGGCGCTGCCCCTGGTCGCCGCCGTCGGCGAACGCCTCGCCGCCCGCGGCCGCTCGCTCGTGGCCCCGCTCGCCGCCTGGGAGGTGGGCCGGCGCCCGTCGCGGGCCGCCGGCGCGGTGCTGCTGCTCACGCTCGCCCTCGCAGTCGGCTCCTTCTCGCAGTCGTTCCTCTCCACGTGGCGCACCTCGCAGGCGGACCAGGTCGACCTCGCGGTGGGCACCGACGTGCGCGTCGCGCGGCTCGACGGCTCCGCCCTGGCGCAGGCGAACGCGGTCGACGGGCTGTCCGACGCGCAGGCCGTGAGCGCCGTGGCGTTCCGCGGGGTGCGCGTCGGGGTGCCGACGGGCGGCGACGAGACCAACGGCGGGTCGGTCAACCTGCTCGCGCTCGACGCCGCACAGGCCGGGGACCTGCTGCGCGGCCGGCACACCCCCGACTGGGGCACCATCGCCGCGCCGCTGGTGCCGACGACGCCCGACGGCGCGATCCCGCTGCCCGGCTCGCCCAGCGCCCTGGTGCTCGACGTCGACGGCTCGGTGGCGCCGGCGGTAGCGGGCACCCTGCTGGTCACGCTCGTGGTCGAGGACGCCTACGGCACCCGGACGCCGCTCGAGCTGCCGCTCGTGCCGCTGGTCGGGACCGCCGCCGACGTCACCGTCCCGTTGCCGGCCGCGGCTGCGGGGCTGCGGCTCGTCGCGATCACGGCGCAGGGCCTTCCCGACTCGTCCGACACGAGCCAGCTGGGCCCGGGCCGCGGGCCGAGCAGCACCGTGTCCATGGCCGTGACCGTCCGCCACCTGCGCGCCGTCGAGCGGCCGGCCGGGGCGACCGCCGACACCGTCACGGCCGTCGACCTCGGTGACGGCACGTGGTCCGGGAGCGCGCCCGCCGACGACCGCGGCCGTCGCGCCCTCGTGGCCACCGCCGTGGACGACGAGGGCCTGCACCTCACCTCGCGCCCGAGCTCGGTCGAGCTGCTGTTCGGCTGGGCGCGGATGGCCGCCATGACGTTCCCCGACCCCGGCGTCGTGCCGGTCGTGGCGACGGACACGCTGCTGGCAGCCCTCGCGGCGCAGGTCGGCGACCAGGTGCAGCTCGACCTGGACGGCGCGCCCGTGCTCGTGTCGATCGAGCGCGAGGTGCCGTACCTGCCCGGGATGCCCCGCGGCGCCGGCGTGCTGGTCGACCGCGACCTGCTGACGCGCGCCGCGCTGCTCTCCGCGTGGACCGATCCGCTGCTCGACGAGTGGTGGATGCAGGTCCCCGACGACCGGGCGGCCTCCCTGGTCGACCAGGTGGTCGCCGACGAGCTGGGCACGCCGACCAGCCGGGTCGCCGAGAGTGCCACGGCGATCGAGGGTCCCCTGCGCGTCGGGGTACAGGCGGCCCTCTGGATCGTGACGTTCGCGGCGCTGGCGCTGGCCGTGGCCGGGTTCGCGATGAGCGCGACCGTCGCGGTGCGCACCCGACGGCTCGAGCTCGCGCGGCTGCAGGCGCTCGGTGCGTCGCGCCCGTCGCTCGTGCGGTCGGTGCTGGTCGAGCACGTCATCCTCGGCACCCTGGGGCTGGCCGCCGGCCTCGCGCTCGGCGCGCTGCTCGCGCAGGTGGTCGCGCCGCTGGTCACGGTGTCCGCGACGGGCGGCCGGCCCGTGCCGCAGGTGGTCGTGCACTGGCCGTGGCCGACGCAGCTCGTCCTGCTGACGCTCCTGGTCCTCCTGGTGGGCACCGCCGTCGCGCTGACGACGAACCTGCTGCTGCGGCGCGCGTCGGGCGAGCTGCTGCGGCTCGGGGACGAGCGGTGAGCGCCGTGGCGGAGCGCGCCGGCGCGGGCTGGCGTGCCACGACCGCGCACGGCGTGCTCGTCGCGCGGCGCCGCAGCCGGCAGGACGCGGGCCTGCTCGCCCTGTCCGCACTGCTGCTCGCCGTCACCGTGCTGCTCGCGCTCGTGGTCCCCCGCGTGGTGCTGCGGATGGCCGACCAGGGCGCTCAGCAGGCGGTCCGGGACGCCGGGCCGACGGCGGACGTCGTCGCCACGATCGGCTCGGCGCTGGGCACGGCGGAGGGCCGGCAGGACAACGCCGCGACCCTCGTCGCCAACGGGGCCACGGGGATGGCCGCCGCGCTGCCGCCCACGCTCGGTGCGGTCACCGGCGCACCCGTGACGGCCGTGCAGAGCCCGTCGGCCACCATCACCACCACCGCGGGCCTGGTCGCCACCCGCCTCGTGCACGTCGGGTACGGCGCGCCGCTGCGGGCCGGCGCCGCCGCGCCGGAGACGGTCCGGTGGGTCACCGGCCTCGAGCCGCGGACGTCCCCGGAGCCCGACGCGGGGACCAGTCCTGGCGCCGTGCCGTCCGACGAGCACCCGCGCCTGGTCGAGGTCGGGGTGTCCGCCGCCGCGGCCGAGCACCTCGGCATCGCCGTCGGCGACAGGTTCACGCTCAAGGGTCCGTCCCGCGGCGCGGTCGAGGTGGTGGTGACCGGGCTGTACCAGCCGCTCGACGCCGGCTCGCCGCTGTGGGCCGCGCACCCCGACCTGCTCGACCAGGTGGCGACCTCGTCGGCGGCCGCCGCCGTGGGCCGCGTGGCGCTGCTGCTGTCCGACGCCTCGCTGCCCGACATGCTGCTCGGGATGCAGCCGTCCGCGGTCTCCACGACGTTCCGGTTCCCTGCCGAGCCCGACCACCTGAGCGCGACGGACACGGGCACGATCCAGCGGGCCGTCGCCCGCCTGGTCGCCGACCCCACCACCCTCACGGGCTCGGACGGGTTCACGCCGGTGGTCACCACGGAGCTGGGCACCGTGCTGCACGCCGCGGACGCCCGGCTGCTGGCCAGCACCGCGCAGGCGTCGGTCCTGCTCATCGGGTTGGCCGTCGTCGGCGCGCTCGCCCTGGTGCTCGCCGCCCGGCTGCTCGTCGTGCGCCGGGAGACCTTCCTGCTCGCGGAGCGTGCCCGGGGCGCGTCCGTGGCGTCGGTCGCGCTGCGCGCGCTGGTCGAGAGCGTCCCCCTCGTCGTCCTCGCCGCCGCGGTCGGTGCCCTGGGCGCCTGGCTGCTCGAGCCCGACGCCCGCGGGTCGTGGGCGGTCGC
>NZ_JBGFQZ010000027.1:0-47517 GCF_041295535.1 Cellulomonas sp. ICMP 17802
CCGAGGAGAGAGCCCGAGCTCATGACGCACACCACCAGCCAGGCGCAGGACGCGCCACCGCAGCAGGCGACGACGCCGGCTCCGGCAGCGGCGACGCGGTCGCGGACGCTGAGTCGCCTGCGGCGGACGCTGACGCCCTACGGATTCCTCAGCCCCACCGGGGTGCTGCTGATCATCCTGATGATCACGCCGATCATCATGGTCGTCAGCTACTCCCTGCTCGACGGGGTGATCACCAACAAGAACCCCGCGTTCGTCGGGTTCGCGAACTACATGGACGTCCTGACGGACCCCGTGTTCGTCACCGCCGTGCGGAACACCCTCGTGTTCACCATCAGCTCGGTGATCGTGCACTTCGTCATCGGGCTCGCGTTCGCCCTGATGCTCAACTCGCCGCTGCTGGGCAACCGCACCAAGGGCCTCTTCCGCGTCCTGTACATCCTCCCGTGGCTGTTCACGGTGGCGATCGTCGCGGTCCTGTGGCGGCTGCTGCTCAGCCCCAACGGCGTCATCAACTACCTGCTCGGCACCGCCGGCCTCACGGACGGTCAGACCGAGTGGCTGGCCAACCCGTCGACGGCCCTCGCGGCGGTCACGTTCATCAACATCTGGTCGGGCTACCCGTTCTTCATGATCTCGCTGCTGGCGGGTCTGCAGGGCATCCCGAGGGACCTCTATGAGGCCGCCCGGGTGGACGGCGCCGGCGTGGTCGCCCAGTTCCGCAACGTCACCATCCCGATGCTGCGCCCGATCATCATCTCGATGGCGCTCCTGGACTTCATCTGGACCACGCAGCAGTTCGCGCTCATCTGGATGACCACCGGCGGCGGACCCATCACCGCGACCGAGGTGCTCTCCACCTTCACCTACAAGCTCGCGTTCACCCAGTACGAGTTCTCGGTCGCCTCCGCGGCCGCCGTTCTCGTGCTGCTGATGTCGATGGTGCTCGCGTTCTTCTACGTCCGGCACCAGAAGGCGAGGGACTGAGCCATGGTCACGCTGACCGCGCCCGTCATCACCACCGACCAGCCCCCGCTGCGCGTCCCGCCGAAGCACACCGGCAAGAAGGCCGCGCTGATCGTCGCGCTGATCCTCGGCGCCTGCTTCTCGGCCCTGCCCGTCCTGTGGATGCTCTCGAGCTCCTTCAAGACGAACCCCGAGATCTTCGAGTTCCCGCCGCGACTGATCACGCCCGGCTTCTCGTTCGACGCTTACACCACGATCCTCACGGACCCGGTCAAGCTGCGGTTCTTCTTCAACAGCTACGTGATCGCGCTGTCGGTCACGGCCCTGTCGCTCGTGGTCGGCATGCATGCCGCGTACGCGTTCAGCCGGTACGAGTTCTGGGGCAAGAAGACGATCAACGTCATCGTCGTCTCCGTCCAGGCGGTGCCGCCGATCACGCTGCTGATCCCGTACTTCGGCCTGGTCGTCGCACTGAAGCTCTACAACACCTACCAGGGCCTGATCCTCACCTACATGGTGTTCACGCTGCCCTACGCGATCATCATGCTCACGGGTTATTTCAATACCCTTCCCAAAGAGCTGGACGAGGCCGTCAAGGTGGACGGCGCCGGCCCGATGACTGCATTGTGGCGCATTCTCGTCCCCATCTCCGTCCCGGGCCTCGTCTCGGTCGGCGTCTACACGTTCATGATCTGCTGGAACGAATTCTTGTTCGCCCTGACGCTGACGCGCACGGAAGACATGCGCACGGTGCCCATCGGCATCCAGCTCCTGATGGGACAGCACTCGTACGAGTGGAACGAGATGATGGCGATGAGCATTCTCGGGTGCATTCCCGTGCTCATTCTCTTCCTCTTCTTCCAGCGCTACTTCATCGGGGGGATGACCGCCGGCGCTGTGAAGATCTAGACCCCCCACACCTCTGCAACACCCACACAGGAAGTTGATACACACCATGTTGATGAACGGCCGAGACCTGCTCGCGGTGGCGAACGAGAACTACTTCGCCATCCCCGCCTTCAACATCAGCGACTACGCGATGGGCAAGGGGATCTTCGAGATCTCCGAGAAGCTGAACGCCCCGCTGATCGTGGCGATCCACCCCGACGAGGTGTCGCACATCGGTGGGGACGCGCTCGCGGCCCTCATCCAGCGCGCGCACCGCTCGTCCGTGCCGGTCGCCATCCACTGGGACCACGGCGGCACGTACGAGCAGGTGCTCGAGGCCATCCAGCTGGGGTTCACGTCGGCCATGATCGACGCGTCCATGCAGCCGTTCGAGGACAACGTCGCGATCACCAAGAAGGTCGTCGACACCGCGCACGCGGTCGGCCTGTCGGTCGAGGGCGAGCTGGGCACCATCGGCAAGCTCGACGAGCAGGCGGAGGACGGCGTCCTCGTGGACCAGATCGCGTTCACCGACCCGGCCGAGGCCGTCGAGTACGTCCAGCGCACCGGCGTGGACAGCCTGGCGATCGCCATCGGCACCGCTCACGGCCTGTACCCCAAGCACGTGACGCCGCAGCTGAAGCTCGACCTGCTCCAGCAGATCAAGGCGCTCCTGCCCATCCCGCTCGTGCTGCACGGCGGCTCCGGCAACCCGGACGACGAGATCGGTCAGTCCGTCAAGCTCGGGGTCAACAAGATCAACATCTCGAGCGACATCAAGGTGGCGTACCACGACAAGATGCGGGAGGTCCTCGCGGACACCTCGCTGCGGGAGCCCAACTCGATCCAGCCGCCGTGCATCGCTGCCATGCAGGAGGTCGCGGCGCAGAAGATCCACCTGTTCGACGCGGCCGGCAAGGCCGACCTGTACTGACCGCCCGTCACGACGCGAGAAGGGGCAGCCGACCGATGAGGTTCGTGCTGGGCATGGGTGGGACGGTCGACTACGAGATCCGCTGGGACTCGGCCGTGCTCGAGGCGCTCGCCGCGGAGCACGGGGTCGGCCCGGAGGACCTCGACCGCACCACCCCGGTCGACTCGGTGCGCGACCTGGTGCGCAGCCTGCTCGCGTTCGTCCGCGACGGTGTCGGGGGAGAGCGGTTCGTCGCCTCCTCCGACATCGTCGAGGCCGTCGCCGCACGGTTCGACAAGGCCGTGACGCTGGGCGGGACGTGCGTGCGGGCGGCGATCGCGATGGACGTGCTCGGCGTGCCCAGCACGATGCACCTGGTGTCGATCGACGACACCGTGCGGCGGCTGCTCCCGGCGTCGGTCGACTACGTGTCGAGCGCGGCGCAGGACTCGCTGGACCCGCACCTGATCGTGCAGTACCCGGCGGGGGCGCGCGTGCGCCTCGGTGACGTCGAGCTGGTGGCCCCGCACCCGAACCGCGTCATCTACGCCAACGACCCGCCGCACCGCGAGCTGGAGATCGCCGCCGACCTGCCCGACGCGCTGCGCACGGCCGACATCTTCCTGCTCTCGTCGTTCAACGTGATCCAGGACCCGGCCACCCTCGAGTCCCGCCTGACGCAGGTTCGCGAGGCCATGCGGTCGCTGCCCGCGGACGCCCTGGTCGTCTTTGAGGACGCGGGCTACCACGTGCCGGCGCTGAGCCGGCGGGTGCGGGACGAGATGGTGTGGTCCGTGGACGTCTACAGCCTGAACGAGGACGAGATGCAGGCGTACCTCGGGCGCGCGGTGGACCTGCTCGACCCGGCGACCGTGGCGAAGGCCGTGCGCGAGCTGCACGAGGTGGTCCCGGCACCGACGCTCGTGGTGCACACCAAGTACTGGGCGCTGGCGGTCGGGCAGAGGGCGGCCTCGCTGCGGCCGGCGCTCGTCGGCGGCATCACGATGGCGAGCACCCGCTACTGGATGGGCGACGGCTTCACGGCCGACGACTACGCGGCGACGGCGGCCCTCGCGCCCGGCTCGACCGCGCAACGGCTGGTGGCGGACGTCGCGGACCTGCTCGGCGCCGACGCGTGCATCGTGCCGGCCCTGGACCTGACGGACGTCGCGGCGCCGACGACCATCGGGCTGGGCGACTCGTTCGTCGGCGGCTTCCTCGCCGCGCTGGACCGATCGTGACGTCGTGGACCGAGCTCACCGACGACGGCCGGGTCTCCCAGCCGTCCGCGCTCGCGAGCGTCGAGGAGCGCGGCGGGGTGATCGCCGTGCGGCTGGCCGGCGGCCTGGCGTTCGACGTGCTGCCGGACCGTGGCCTCGACCTCGGTGCGGCTTGGTGGGGTTCGACGCCGGTGGCCTGGCGCTCGCCGAACCCCGTGGACCCCGGGCCGGGCCGCGGCTGGGAGGAGCGCTTCCTGGGCGGGCTGCTCGCGACGTGCGGCCCCGACAACATCGGCGAGCCGCGCGGCTCGTCGGGCCAGCACGGCACGCACCACCTCACGCCCGCGACCGACGTGCACTGGTCGCGGGAGCGGGTGGGGGCCGCCTGGCAGGTGCACGTGACGGGCACGGTCCCGCACACCTCGCTGGGCGGCCCCCGGATCCTCGTCGAACGGTCGATCGTGGCGACGACGGGGGTGCCCGCCGTCGAGGTGAGCGACGTCGTCCGCAACGTCGGCGACGAGCCCGTCGGTGTCCCGCTGCTCTACCACGTGAACCTCGGCGCCCCGCTGCTGCGGCCGGGAGCCCGGTTGCGGGTCGACGCCGACACCGCCGTCGTGCGCGAGCCTCTCCCGCCGGGTCGTGACCCTCTGCTCACGCCGGCGCCGGGGCCGGGTCTCGCGCCGGTCGTCGCCGAGCACGTGGGGGTGCGCGGCGCGCAGGCAGTCCTCGACGGCGACGACGAGCACCCAGACGTCGTCGTGACCTGGACCGGAGCGACCCTGCCCCGTCTGTGCACCTGGAGCTGGCCCGCCCGCGGCGCCTACGTGCTCGGCGTCGAGCCCACCAACGCACCCCTGTTCGGCCCCGAGCGCGACCTTCCGCACGCCGGCGCACCCGTGCTCGAGCCCGGCGCGACCTGGCACACCGGGGTGCGCATCGAGATCCGCGACCGAGGAGAGGCATGAAGCCCCTGTTCCTGCCCGCCAACCAGCCCGCCGACCGGTTCTACGCCGGCGGCCGCCAGATCGCCGCGTTCCGGGGCACCGGGCCTGCGGCCAGCCACGAGCCCGAGGACTGGGTGGGCTCGAGCACGTCGGTGTTCGGGCAGGAGCCCGTGGGCCTGACCGTGCTGCCCGACGGGCGCCGGCTCCGCGACGCGATCACGGCCGACCCCGCCGGCTGGCTCGGCGCCGCGCACGTCGCCGCTTACGGCTCCGACCCCGCGCTGCTGGTCAAGCTGCTGGACGCGGGCCAGCGCCTGCCCGTGCACGCCCACCCCGACGTCCCGTTCGCGGCCGAGCACCTGGGGCTCGCGCACGGCAAGACCGAGGCCTGGGTGGTGCTCGAGCCCGCCCGCGTGCATCTGGGGTTCACGCGGGACGTGGGGGTGGACGAGCTGGCCGCGTGGGTGCGGACGCAGGACACGGACGCGATGCTCGGCGCGATGCACGCGCTCGACCTCGCCGCCGGGGACGCCGTGCTCGTGCCCGCCGGGCTCCCGCACGCGATCGGCGAGGGCGCCCTCGTGGTCGAGCTCCAGGAGCCGACCGACCTGTCGATCCTGCTCGAGTGGTCCGGGTTCGAGATCGACGGCGCCGCCGACGGGCACCTGGGCCTGGGGTTCGACGTCGCGCTCGCGGCCGTGGACCGGCGCGGGTGGACCGCCGACGAGATCGGGCGTCTGCGCGGCGCGACCGCGGAGTCGTCGGGGGACCTGCTGCCCGAGGTGGCGGAGTTCTTCCGGGTCGAGCGGTGGACCGGCGCGCGGGACCTCGACGCGGGGCTGGCGGTGCTCGTCGTGGTCGACGGGAGCGGCGCGCTGGTGGCCGGCGGCGAGTCGTCGCCCCTGCGTCGCGGGCAGACCGTGCTGCTGCCCGCGGCCGCCGGCCCGGTGACGCTCGAGGGAGACCACCTGCAGGTCGTGGTCTGCCGGCCGCCGCGGCCCTGACGGCCGACGAGGTTAGGGCTGGACGCGGAGCAGCTGCGCCTGGGGATCCCAGCCCGCCGGGGGATCCTGGTGGCTGCCCGACTCCCAGGGCGTGCCCTTGGCGATCCACTGGGCGCGCCAGGTCGCGTACGTGAAGCCCTCGTCGTCGTCGGTGACGCCGAACTGGAAGTAGCAGCACGGGCAGATCTCGAAGGAGCCGCTGCCGGCCGACGTCCGCGGGGGTGCCTCCAGACCGGGGTAGCCGCAGGCGGGGCACTCGTAGCTCATGGCAGGAGCATCCCATCCTGTCGATCCCAGTAGGTGCTGCTCTTCGGCTTGAACAGCGTGATCGTGCTGCCAGCTGAGTCGAACGCCCCGAACGTGTTGGTGTCCGGGTCGAAGATCCGGATGACGCCGTCGTCGCCGATCCGGGTCGGCAGGCCCTCCAGGCCGGCCCTCTGGAAGAACTCCGAGCCCAGGCGCGCGTAGTCCTCCGCCGTGGTGACGCCGAACTGGGCACCGTGCTTGTCCAGATGCCATCCCAGCGTCCACTCCTTCGCCCAGCTGTCGGTCGCGCTGAGACCCAGGTACGGCGTCGGCTCGGTCCCGGGAACCTCGATCACCAGCGGCGGCCGCTCGGCGATCACGGCCGCCCGGCCGGCGACTGCTGCGGACCGCGCGCCGACCCCCGCGGCTCCGGCCGACCCGACCGTCAGCGCGAGGTCCGGCGCGAGCCGCCCCCACCACCGGCCCGGCGCGTCGTCGAGCGTCCGGGTGTCGGCGAGCGCGCGGACCGCGCCGCCGGGGTCGTCGGCGAGCGCCCGCCCGACGGTGCCGAGCCCCCGCACCTGGTCGACCTGGTGCCGCCAGTACCCGAGGGGGTCGTAGGCGGCGCGCATCGGATCGTTCGCCAGGACGGCCGAGCCGAGCCCGGACGCCCAGTCACGCACGCCGGCGAAGAAGTCGTCCGCGTGCAGCTGCCCGTCGGGCAGGCCGTCACCGAGGTCGTCGAGCACCCGGGCGAGCGTGTGCGCCGACGCCGTGGCGCGAGCCCGCGCCTCGGACAGGACGGCCACGGCCAGCGCGCGGGTGTCCACGGGTGAGCAGGACGCGCTGTCGTCGCCCCAGAGCCGGACGGCCACGCCGGCCCGGCCCTGGGCCCACGCGAGGACGGTCGCGTGCGCCCGCAGCGCCGTCGCCGCGGCGCGGTAGGCCGCGGCGATCGCCGCCGGCGCGGGCACCAGCTGCTCGCGCCGCCGCGCCCATCCGGCGGCGGCGTCGCCCGACCAGGACGGCGTGGCCGTCGACCGGGTGGCGTCCTCCGAGAGGGCCTCGAGGGTCGCGGCCTGCGCGTCGGCGTCGTCGGCGTCGGCCTCGACGTCGTCGACCCCACCGGGGACGAGGCGCGCGGGGTCGCGGGTGTCGGCCAGCGTCCAGAGGCTCACCGCGCCTCGCCCAGGTGTCGCAGGGCGGCGCGGGAGCTCTCGTCCGCCGCCTCGTAGGCGCTCGCGGTCTGCCGCAGGTGGACGCGGGCGTCGTCCGCCTCGCTCGCCAGGCCGGCCAGCAGGTGGCGGAAGCGGTCGCGGAAGCGCCGGCCCGACTCGAGCGCCGCCACGTCGCCCCAGTGGTCGGCCCGGTCCATGAGGCGGCGGCCGCGGACGCCGTCGAGCGCGTCGCCCAGGTCCGCGAGCCGGTTCGACGCGGTGCGCAGCTCCTCGAGGTCGACCGTGAAGCCGTCGATCCGCCAGTCGTCCATGCCCGTGCTCCCCACGCCGGTCCTGTGTCAGGTGGCGGACGCTAGCCAAGGCGTCGGGAGCGCTGCGGCGGTTGTGCACAGGCGATCCCGCTGCGCCCGAGCGCGCGCAGCGGGACCGTGGCCCGTCAGGACTTCAGGAACTCCAGCAGGTCGGCGTTGATGGTCGCCGCCTCGGTGGTGGGCATGCCGTGCGGGAAACCGGCGTACGTCTTGAGAGTGCCGTTCTGTACCAGGGCGGCCGAGAGGGGGCCTGAGTCGGCGTACGGGACCACCTGGTCGTCGTCGCCGTGCATCACCAGCACCGGGACGGTGATCTTCTTGAGGTCCTCGGTGAAGTCCGTCTGGGAGAAGGCGACGATGCCGTCGTAGTGGGCCTTCGCGCCGCCCATCATCCCCTGGCGCCACCAGTTCTCGATGATGGCCTCCGACGGCTCGCGGCCCGGGCGGTTGAAGCCGTAGAACGCGGTCGACGGCAGCTCGCGGTAGAAGTTCGACCGGTTGGTGGCCACCTGCTCCTGCAGGCCGTCGAAGACGCTCTTCGGCAGGCCGCCGGGGTTGGCGTCGGTCTGCACCATGATCGGCGGCACCGCGCTGATCAGCACGGCCTTGGCCACGCGGCTCTCGCCGTGCCGGGCGATGTAGTGGACCACCTCGCCGCCGCCCGTCGAGTGGCCGATGTGGACGGCGTCGTGCAGGTCGAGGGCCGTCGTGAGCGCGGCCAGGTCGTCGGCGTAGTGGTCCATGTCGTGCCCGTCGCTGGTCTGCGTCGAGCGCCCGTGGCCGCGGCGGTCGTGCGCGATCACGCGGTAGCCGTGCTGGAGGAAGAAGAGCAGCTGGGTGTCCCAGTCGTCGGCCGACAGGGGCCAGCCGTGGCTGAAGACCAGGGGCTGGCCCGAGCCCCAGTCCTTGTAGAAGATCTCGGTGCCGTCGGTCGTGGTGATCGTGCCCATGAACGTCCTCCGTGAGGTCGGGAGCCAACCGGACGGATCGACCATAAGCGGACGGGTCGCCGCGGCGCGACGCGTCAGGCGGAGACCCGCTGCCGCACCAGCTCGACGATCCGGCCGACGTTCAGCGTCCAGCCGACGCCGAAGACCCGCGGGCTGAGCAGGTGCGCGCCCTCGGGGTCCCAGAACCGCTCCTTGAACCGCTCGAACGTCGGCACCCGGAAGTCGTACGGCACGAAGCCGACGACGCCGTGCCACTCGCGCTCCTCCGGCGGCGTGCGCAGCTCCTTGACCACGGCGAAGACGGCCAGCCCGAGCGTGACCAGGCGGACCAGCTTCTGGATGTCGCCCGGTCCCCGCGAGCGTCCCTCGTTCGATCCCATCGTGACTCCTTCGTCGTGGCGGTCTGTGCGAGCGCCGTGGTGATCTAGCCGAGCACCTCCGTCAGCCGTGCGGCGAACGCCTCCGGCTGGCCCGCGTGACCGAACTCGGGGCCGGAGAACCCGCCGTGGTGGCTGGGGAAGACGCTGAGCTCCTGGCCGAGCGCGTCCGCCAGGGCGGCCGACGAGCGCCAGGTGAGCAGGTCCTTGCTCTCGATGCCGGCGGCGACGACGACGCGCGTCGAGGCGGCGCGCAGGGCCGCCAGGTCCGGCACGTAGCCCGTCACGGCGTTGGAGACGCCCGACAGCAGCGGGTCGCCGCGGGACCCGTCGTCGCCCGTGGGCAGCCCGAAGGCGGCCGGGTCGGGGAGCTGGTCGCCGAAGGCCGCGGTGAGCTCGCCGGGCCACGACGTCAGGGCGATGAAGGCCGCCATGCCCGCGCCCCAGCCCCGCTGGTGGTACGCCTGCTGGACCGCGCGCTCCGCCGCGAACGCCTGCTCCGCGTCGGGCAGGACGCCGAGCAGCGGCGGCTCGTGCGCCACGAACGTCAGGACGTCCTCGGGGTGGGTGGAGACCAGCTGCAGGCCGGTGACGGCGCCGCCGCTGCTGCCGAAGAGGTCGACCGGGCCCAGCTCGCCGATGAGTCGGTGCAGGTCCTCGGCCTGCTGCTGCGGGCTGTTCTCCGTGCTCCCGTCGCTCCGCGTGCTGCGTCCGAGCCCCCGCGGGTCGTACGTCACCACGGTGCGGTCGGCCAGGAGGCCGGCCAGCGTCGCGAAGCCCGACGCGTCCATCGGCTGCCCGATGAGCAGCAGCGCCGGGCGGCCGTCGGCGGTCGGGAGCGGACCGCGGACGTCGTAGGCGATCGAGGCGCCCGGGACGTCGAGCGTGCGGGTGGTCGGGGTCGTCATCGATCCTCCTCGTGGTGGAGTCTCATCGCACCACGCCGACCACCTGCGCCGCACCCCTCGCGGCGGACTTGGCGCTAGTCGAAGAACGGGGGGAGCAGGTCGGCCAGGTCGGCGGGCGCGTCGATCGTGTCGACGTCTCCCTGCGGGCCACGGGTCGCGGTCTCGGATCCTTGCTGGCGCTCGGCTGCCAGCCGCCACCACGGTGCGTTCACCCGTCGATCGTCCTCCCGACCCCCGGGCGTCGGCCGGGACGTAGGGCCCGGCCCGGGCGCGCACCCCCGACGTTCACCCGAAAGGCGTAGCGGGCGCCGCCAAAGCGGAGCATGATCGCCCGAAGGCACGCAAAGTACGACGAAGCGGACGCAGCGAGGGGGCCGGTGCCGCATGGGCGAGCCCGACGAACGACCCGAGCCGGTGGACGCGAGGCTCCTGCGCCCGCGCGACCTGGTCGACCTGCGCCTCGAGGCGCCCGGCTGCACGATCGAGCCCACCGAAGGCGGCGCGGAGCTCGTCGCGGGCCCGGACGCGTCGCTGGTGGTGCACTTCCCGCCGCAGCACCTGGGCGAGCAGGCCTGGGCGGCCGGGGCGACGGCGCCGCCACCGAAGCCGTCGGGTCCCTCGGCGCACGTCGCCGCCGGGCCCACGCGGCTGGTCTACGAGGTGCCCGAGGGCACGCGGATCACCTACACGCTGGAGAAGGTGCTCGAGGCGCTCCCGAGCCTGCGGCTGCGGCTCTCGCGGGGGGCGACCTCCGCGGGTGAAGCGGAGGACAGCGGCTTGGAGCGGCCGACCGACCTCGAGACCGCCATCGAGGCCCCGTACCACCTGGTCGTCTCCCCGGGCACGCGCGGAGCGTTCCGGCACGCGAGCACCCCGGTCGGCCCGCCGGACCGCACCGAGCTCTGGCGCACGCACCTGACGGTCCGGCGCGACGACGGCACGTTCGACGACGACGACGCCGACCAGCGCATCGTCCGCGCCCTGTGGAACCGCGACAAGGACGTCCCCCCGCCGGAGTTCGACCAGCCGCTGTCGGAGTACGCCCGCGACGCCATCGTCGAGCAGACCCGCGGCGGGGAGCCCCGCAACGCGGACAGCCCCCTGCTGGTCAGCCGACTCTCGCTGTCGAGCCTGGGCGCCTGGTTCGACTGGAAGCAGTCCTGGGAGCTCCCGGCCAAGGTCGCCGACTACCGGCACCAGGCGTTCATGGGACGCGACGGGTACGTGCGCGTGGTGTACCCGGGGTTCCTGTTCCCGTTCGGGCACCGCTGCTACCTGGTGGAGATCACCGAGCGCGAGATCAAGCACCGCGACACCCCGGTGGCGTACCTGTGGAAGCGGTGGTTCATCATCGTGCGCCAGCCGACGCGCACCTATCCGACGACGGACCTGGACAACCCGTTCGGGCAGGTCACCGTCAGCCCGCTGGTGACGCCCGACATCGACGCGCCGCCGAAGGACCAGCACCCGTTCGTCCCCAGCCGGGACGGCGTCCCGTTCCCGTTCACCCTCACGACCGTCGACCGCGGAGGCCAGACCCGGACGTGGCCGGCGCCGCTGGTGTTCGTCCAGGCGGACAGCGACGGCCCGCAGTCGTTCGTGCACTTCGCCAACGAGGTGCCCGCGCGCTGGTTGCCCGTGCGGCAGATGCAGGGGCGCGGGCAGACGCTGGCGATGGCGGAGCCGGTGAAGGCCGGCGACACGTCCGTCGAGGTCACGCACCTGATCTTCGACGGGACCATCGACGAGGCGAACGTGACGAGCCGGCCGTTCCTCACCGAGGCGCGTGCGGTCGTGCCCTCGATGCGCCACCTCGCGCCGCAGGCGCCGGCCGTCGACCTCGTGTTCGCGAAGCCGTACCTCGCCCACGGCCTGCCCGGCCGCGCGCTCGACGCCCCGCCGGTCCCGGGCGCACCCAACATGGGGGAGCTGATCCTCGCGCTCAAGAGCGCCCCCGCGGCCGTCGACTTCACGCACGGGTCCGACCGGGCCGGCGGGTTCGTCGCGCCGAACCTGTCCGTCAAGGGCATCTCCCGTGCCCTCGGCGCGATCGGCGAGAGCGGCAGCGGTCCCTCGCCGTTCGACGCCGGAAAGTTCGACCCCACGTCGTTCCTGGCCGGGGCGCTGCCCAAGCTGTTCGGCCTGTTCAGCCTGGCGGAGCTGCTCGAGCCGGCGTTGCTCGGCGAGGCCCCCGCGTTCGTGTCCGATGCGCTCGACGCCGTCACCAAGCTGCTCACCGAGGCGCAGCGGCTGAAGAAGGCGCTGGACGACGCCCAGGCGCGGCTCACACAGGAGGTGGCCGCCGCGGCGCACGGGGGAGCGCAGGCGGTCGCCCAGCACGCGAAGGACCAGCTCGACGCTCTCGTCGGCACGCTGCAGGCCCACCTCGACGCGCTGGTCACCGCGGTGCAGGGGCTGCCCGGCAACCCGGACGCCGTGAGCGCCTCGGCCGTCGCGCTCGCGGGCGACCTGCAACCACTGCTCGACGCCATCGGCGTGCCCGGCGTGCCCGCCGCGGTGCGCTCCGCGCTGCAGAAGCCGGTCCAGACCCTGACCACCCTGACCGACCTGGCCAAGGACGCCGCGGGGCTGGCCCAGATGCTCGAGGGCGTCGCGGGCGGCCAGGTCACCGCGCGGATGTCGTGGCGGCCGCGGATCAATCCGTGGGGGCTGCTGCCCGGCGCGCCGAACATCTTCAAGCCGAAGCCCGACTCGCTGCACCTCGACGTCGAGGTCAGAGCGTCGGCGAGCGCGCCGCCAGCGGTGGACATCGTCGCGGAGCTCGTCGACTTCGACCTCAACCTCATCGGCGACGGCGAGGCCGGCCTGATGAAGCTGATGTTCCGGCGGATCGGGTTCCACGCGGGGTCGTCGGGCAAGCCCGAGGTCGACGTGGTGTTCGGCGGGCTCGGCTTCCTCGGGCCGCTGTCGTTCGTCGACCGGCTGCGCGAGCTCATCCCGTTCGACGGCTTCTCCGACCCGCCCTACGTCGACGTCGCGCCCGAGGGGGTGACCGCCGGGTTCGACCTCACGCTGCCCAACGTGTCGGTCGGCGTGTTCAGCCTGGAGAACATCTCGCTCGGGGCCGACGCGCGGGTGCCGTTCCTGGGCGACGCGATGACGGTCGGGTTCCACTTCTGCGCGAAGGACGCGCCGTTCCGGCTCACGGTCATGTGCGTCGGCGGCGGGGGGTGGCTGGTGCTGCGCGCGGCGCCGAAGGGGCTCGTGCTGCTGGAGCTGGGGCTCGAGGCGTGCGCGTCGCTGTCCGTGGACCTCGGGGTCGCGTCCGGGTCGGTGTCGATCTCGGTCGGCGTGTACCTGCGGCTCGAGGCGGACAAGGGGCTGTTCACGGCGTACTTCCGCATCCGCGGCGAGGTCGACGTGCTCGGCCTGATCAGCGCGTCGATCACCCTCGAGCTGTCGCTGACCTACCACTTCGAGACCGGCAAGCTCATCGGCCGGGCGTCGCTGGTGGTCGAGGTCGAGGTGCTGTTCTTCTCCGCGTCCGTCGAGATCTCGGTCGAGCGCAAGCTGGCCGGCTCGAAGGGCGACCCGACGATGTACCAGGTCATGCCCCCGGACGGGACCGGCATGAACGCCGACTGGGCCGAGTACTGCGGCGCGTTCGCGCCCGTGCCGGCCTAGAGGCAGGAGGACACATGCCCACCACCGTCCTGGCGACCGCCCTGCCGCACTCGTTGGCCGACGACGCCCCGTTCCAGCTCACGGTCTTCCTCACCCACAAGCTGGTGGACGGCGCGCTGCTCTCCGACTTCCCGGCCGCGGCGGACTGGCCGACGACCCTGGCCGGCTGCACGCTCGCGCTCGAGACCTCCCTCGGCACGTCGCTCCCGCTGCGGGTGGTCTCGGCGGCGGACCCCGGCTCCTGGGCCGCGGTCCTCCCGCCGGGGACGCCCGTCGACGGGTTCCCGACGCCCGCGCTGTCCGACCAGACCTGGCGGACCAACCCCGCGAGCCGGATGAGCGACCACGCGGTCGACCTCCACGTCGCGGCCATCACCGCGGCGCCGCTGGGCCGGCCCGGGCTCGCCGGCGACCCGGTCGCGGGCGGCCTGCTGCGGACGCTGGCCAACCTCGACCAGGGCGGCCCGCTGTGGCGGCTGCTCGACGACGAGGCCGGCCGCGCGCGCCGCTCCCTGCAGGTGGCCGGGCAGCGCCTCCAGGACGCGCTGACCACGATCGGGCCGCTCACGGAGCCCGACGAGACCGACCCGGAGCGCGGCCACGGCCGGGAGGTCCCGCCGCTGCCGCCCTACCAGTCGGAGATCGTCGACCGCCCCTCGCCGGTGCAGGTGCTGCTGGACGACCCGGAGGCCGACACGCGGGTGACCCGCCAGCTGGACGGGCTGGCCGGGCAGGACCTGTCGGCGGACCCGCAGCTGCAGCTCCTGGCCGACGCGCACGCCATGCGGCGCTACTACGAGCGGCCCGAGCAGCCGCAGCAGACGCCGCTCAAGGAGCCGAAGCCGGACGCGCCGCCCACACCGCGGCCCGACCGGCCCGCGCACGACTTCCACGCGAAGGTCGGGTCGTTCGGGTCGACGCCCGCCCTGCTGCGTCGCCTCGGGCTCGCGGTCGACGTGGTGCTCGACGGGCTCGACGCCGCCGCGGCGCGGGCCGCGCTGGCCGGCGCCACCTGGGTGAGCGTGACGCTCACGTCCCCGGCGGCGGATCTGCAGGTGCTGCCGCCCCGCAAGACCGGAGTGGTCGTCGACGGGCAGGTCTTCGCGGCCAGGTCCAGCGCCGCGTGGGTAGGCGGGGCCCTGCCGCTGGGCGACGACGAGTGGGTCGTGCTCGACGTGGACCCCGACGCGTCCGGGCTCAAGCTCGACCAGCACGCGCGCAACCTCGCGCGGCAGTACGCCAGCGAGGCCAACGGCGACCCGGCGACGTCCGCGCCCGGCACGCTGCGCTCGACCGGCTTCGCGCTCGCCCGCCGCGAGCGGGCCGCGCAGCTGCGGGCGCGCGTGCAGGAGGCGGAGGCCCTGGCGGTCGACGACGGCACGCGCGAGCTGCTGCTGGACGACCTGGTCCGCGGCATCCGGGTCGAGGTGTGGGACGACGTGACGAAGGACTGGCACAGCCTGCACCGGCGCCGGGTCACGGTCACCGGCGAGCCCGGCGGCGTCCCGGTGCTCACGGACGAGCCGGACGTGGGGTTCCTGCAGCTGTCGGCGCTGAACCGGGCGCCCGGCGACGTCGTCAACGGGTACTACCTGCACGAGGTGGTCGCCGGCTGGGACGGGTGGAGCCTGTCGGCGCCGCGGCCCGGGCTGACGATCGTGCACGTGGAGCCGCCCGGTCCCGACGGCGCGACCGAGGCCGTCGTCGACACGCTGCCCGACGAGCCCATCGACGGCGCGCACACGGTCTCGCGGGTGGAGCCGCTGAGCCTGCCGCGGCTGCGGTACGGCACGTCGTACAGCTTCCGCGTGCTGGCCGTGGACCTGGCCGGCAACTCCGTGCCGCAGGTGCCGCCCGCGCGTCGGCGCCGCCTCCCCGTTGGCCCGCATGAGATCGATGCCGCCCAGGGGCACCTCGACCGGGTGCGCGCGGCCTACGCCCGACGGGACCGCGGCGGCGTCGCCGAGGCGCGGCGGCAGACGGTGATCGAGCACCTGCGCGCGGGGTCGCCGCGCGTGGTCCGGCTGCCCGACGAGCTGCTGTCCGGCGACGCGCGGATCGACGCCACGCTGGAGAACCTGGTGGCCCGCGCGGCCACGCCCGACGAGCCGCCGCCCGCCCAGCGCGTGTTCGACGACGTCGCGGCGGCGTCGCGGATCCTCGCCGAGAACGGAGGAGCGCTGCGCGTGCGGCCGCAGCTGCGGATCGACGCCGGCGACTTCGCGGGTCTCGCGGCCAACGACGACCTGCTGCTCCCCGACGAGCTGCGCCTGCCGGCCCGGTCCGTGGTCACCACGCCGCGTCCGTACCTGCGGTGGGAGCCCGTCCCCGCGCCCGCGCTGGTGGTCAAGGAGGAGCTCACGCCGGGCGAGCAGCCCGCGGCGCTGGTGGTGCGCAGCGGCAGCCCGGCGACGTCCGAGCGGCACGTCGCGCCGCCCAAGTCCACGCAGCTCGAGGCCGAGACCGCGGGCCTGTTCGACGCGGCGATCGGCACCGGCGACGCGGCCGAGATCCGCCGGCTCTACGCGATCGCGCTCGCCGAGCGGGGCACGCTGCTCGACCAGCACGTGCCCAGCCTCACCGACGCGACGGCCACCGACGAGCAGCCGGGGATCGCGCTGAAGGACCGCCCCGGCGCCGACACCGGGTCCGCGCACCGGGCCACGCTGGCGGAGATCACGGCCGACCGCGGCCGCCCGATCGGCGAGGGGCAGTACGTGGTGCACGGCACCGACGCGCTGCGGCTGCCGTACCTGCCGGACCCGTACGCGACCGGCGTCTCGCTCGTGTTCTACGAGGCGGGCGCGCCGCACGTGCTGCCCGAGCCGCGCGCCCTGCAGGCCGTCACGGTGCCCTACCCGGGCGCGTGGCCGTCGCTGCAGCCGCTGCGCCTCGTCGTCGAGCCCGGGGAGCGCCTGGGCGCCCAGGTGGTGGGCCACGAGGTGCACGTGCAGCTCCCGCCGGGCGAGCAGGTGCGGGTCGCGGTGTCCAGCACGCTCGACGTGCGGTCGCTCGACCGGTTCGGGCTGTGGCGCTCGCACCTGGCCAGCGTCGCCGACCCGGCCGACGGGTACACCACGGACGAGGTGATCGCCGCGGCGGCCCTCATGCGCGCTGCGTCGTCCGGGTGGACCTGGTGGCTCACCCCGTCGACCGATGTGCGCCTGGTGCACGCCGTGCCGACGCCGGTGCACCCGCCGGCCCTGTCCGCCCTCGAGGTGTTCCTGCGGCCGCAGGGCCGCTCGGTCGCCGCGTTCACCGGGCTGGTCGACGTGCACGGGGCCAGCACCGACACGCTCGTGGTGCAGGCGTCCTGGACCGAGACGGTGGACGACCCTGCCGCCTCGACCCCGCAGGTGGCGGTCAAGTCCGATGTCGTCGTGCGCTCGTCCGTCGCCGAGCGCGAGACCTCGGGCGTGCTGTTCCTCTACGACTTCCTGCCCACCGGTCCGCTGGCCCAGGCGCTGGGCGGGATCGGGTTCCACCGGATGCTGCAGACGTTCGAGGACACCCACTACCGCCGGGTCACCTACGTGCCGAGCGGGACCACCCGGTACGCGGAGTTCTTCTCCCCGGCCGAGCTCCCCGCGGAGCCCGTGCCGGGCGAGGCGGTCGTGCTCGACATCCCGTCGTCGGCGCGGCCGGCGGCGCCCACCGTGCTCGACGCGCTGCCGCTGCTGCGCTGGGAGAGCCAGGCGGAGCCCGCCGACCCGTTCGCGTGGCGGCAGGTGCGCCGCTCCGGCGTGCGCGTCTGGCTGGCCCGGCCGTGGTTCTCCTCGGGCGACGGCGAGCTGCTCGGGGTGCTGGTGTTCGACACCGACGAGTGGGTGCGGGGCGGCGACGGCACGTGGACGAGGCAGCCCAAGGCGACCCAGGCGCCCGACGGCGCGACCAGCCTCTGGGCCGCCGACCCGATCGTGCAGCACGGCGGGCCGACCGCGAACCCGACCGTGCCCCCGCTGCTGACGTTCGGGCAGCTGGTGCTCGACGTCGTCGAGACGGGCGCGTCCGAGGCCGTCGGGATCCACCCGCCCCTGGACGGACGGGTCGTCGGTGGGCGCGACCGGGGCTGGCCCGAGGGGCCGGGGAACCCCGTCGCCGTCGCGGCCGCGGTGCCGCTGCGCGACGTGCGGCTCCATCCGGCCGTGCGCGTGCTGGGCTACCAGCCGGAGTTCGACGAGGCCTCGGGCCGGTGGTTCGTCGACGTGGCGCTGCAGGAGACGCCGGCCCTGTGGCCGTTCGTGCGGCTCGCCGTCGCGCGCTTCCAGCCGCACTCGATCGAGGGCTGCTCGCTCTCGCCCGTCGCGCTGACCGGCTGGGTGCAGCCCCTGCCGACTCGCACGCTCACCGTGAGCCGGCCCGACCCGCGGCACGTCCAGGTGACCCTGACGGGCGTGGTCAGCTGGCTGCGGTTCGACCCGCACGGCGCTCCCGAGCTGGCCGGCGAGGACCTGAGCGCGGACAGCCCGACCGGCGACGCCGGCGTGCGGGCGTCCCGGCTGCAGCAGTCGCGGACCGTCCGGGCGACCGTGCAGACCCGGGCCGCGGGTGCGGGTGACCTGGAGTGGTCGACCATGACGGCGTCCGACCTGCTCGCCGTGAGCGTCGAGGAGGCCGGCGGGTTCCGCGCGACGTGGACCGGCTCCGTGGTGCTGCCCGGCGGCGCCCCGGACCTCCGGCAGCCCGGTGCGGCCGAGTCCGACTGGCGCGTGCTGGTGGAGGAGCACGAGCTGCTCGACGCCGATCCCGGGGTGCCGGGCGCGCCGGCGGTGCCGGTGCCGCGGCTGGTGTACGCCGACACGGTGTCGCTGTAGGCCCGGTCAGTCGGGCAGCAGCGGCACCGCGATGCCCTCGCCGCGCCGCAGCAGGCTGGCGCGCACCACCGCCTGGGTGCCGAACCGCCGCGCGACCGCGTCGACCGCGTGGTCCAGGCCGCCGCGGTCGGGGTGGTCGAGCGGCAGTGCGGGCTGCACGAACTCGGCGGACGCCAGCCCGGTCAGCGCCACCCCGACGAGGGTCATGCCGCGGGCGCGGATCAGGGGCCGGGCGGACTCGAGCAGGGCGACCGCGGCCGCGGCGATGTCCTCGCCCGAGTCGGTGGCCTGCGCGAACGACCGCGACCGCGTCGCCTTGGTGTAGTCCTCGAACCGCAGCCGCAGCACCACCGTCCGGGTGGTCCGGTGGGCCGTGCGCAGGCGGCGGCACACGCGGTCGACCAGCCCGAGCAGGGCCGCGCGCACCGCCTCGGGCTCGTGCGGCCCGTGCCCGAGCGCCCGCTGCGCCCCGATCGAGCCGCGGGACCGACCGACCACCACGGCCGCCGGCGTGCGCCCGTGCACCACCGCGTACAGGTGGCGCCCGGCGGCGGGCCCGAGCGTGCCGACGAGCACCGACGACGGCAGCGCCGCGACGTCCCCGGCGGTGACCAGCCCGTACGAGTGCAGCTTGCGCGCCGTCACCTCGCCCACGCCCCAGAGCTGCTCGAGCGGCAGGGGGTGCAGGAAGGCGTCCTCCGCGTCCGGCGGCACCAGGAGCAGGCCGTCCGGCTTGGCCACGCGCGACGCGACCTTGGCCAGGAACGGCGTGCGCGCGACCCCCACGGTGATGGGCAGCCCGACCTCGGCGCGCACCCGGGCGCGCAGGCGGGCGCCGATATCCACGGGCGGGACGTCGATGCGGTGCAGCCCCGCCACGTCGAGGAACGCCTCGTCGATGGACACGCCCTGGACCAGGGGGGTGGTCTGGTGGAAGAGCTCGAACACGGCCTTGCTCGCCTCGACGTAGGCGTCGAACCTCGGCCGGACGAACACCAGGTCCGGGCACAGCGCCCGCGCCTGCCGCCCGCCCATCGCGGTGCGGACCCCGCGGCGCTTGGCCTCGTACGAGCAGGCCAGGATCACGCCGCCGCCGACCGCGACGGGGCGGTCGCGCAGGCGCGGGTCGTCGCGCTGCTCGACCGAGGCGTAGAAGGCGTCGAGGTCGGCGTGCAGGATGGTGGCGGCGGACACGAACACATGTTCGATCACGGGTCTGACACTACGCTCGGGCGGGTGCACCGGATCATGCTTCGCGAGGTCATCATCGACGCCCCGGCGGACCGGTTCGACGCGGTCACCGCGTTCTGGTCGGGCGCCCTGGCGGCCACCCCGCACCCGGTCCCGGGCGAGCCGTTCGTCGGCCTGCGGGACGCCGCGGCCCTGCCGCACGTCGCCACCCAGGACATCGGGGACGACCCGGTACCGCGCTACCACCTGGACATCGAGACGGACGACCTCGAGGCCGAGATCGCCCGGCTCACCGCGCTCGGTGCGACCGTGCGGACGCGGTACGACGACTACGCCGTCCTGGCCGACCCCGCCGGGCTCCTCTTCTGCCTGCTGCCGCCGGTGTCGGAGGAGTTCGCGACGCGCTCGCGGACGGTCGCGGACTGAGCCGCTAGATCACGGCGCGCCGCGAGAGCACGCGGAACGAGACCAGCCCGGGGACGATCGGGAGCCAGAACGTCCCCAGGCGGTAGAGCAGCACCGCGGCCAGCGCAGGGCCGGAGGGCACGCCGATCCCGGTCAGGGACGCCAGCAGCACGGCCTCGACGATGCCCACGCCGCCCGGCGTCGGGGCGGCGGTCGCGATCGCGCCGGCGGTCAGGGACACGAGGGCGACGGCGACGAAGCTCGCGTCGTGCACCCCGACCGCGCGGACCGAGAAGTACAGCGCGGTCGCGAACCCCAGCGGCAGCAGCGCCACTCCCGCCAGCAGCGTGACCAGCTTGACGGGGCTGGAGACCACCACCCGCATGGCGTCGACCGACGACCGGACGGCCGGCACCACCCGGTCGCGCAGCAGCGCCCGGAGGCGAGGGACGGCGAGCGCCACGCCGGCAAGGACGAGCGCGCCCGCGACGATCGCGACGACGACCCCCGCCGGCGGCAGCTTGTCGACCTCCGCCGACAGCGCGCCCGTGGACCCCGCCAGGATGGCGAACGTGGCGAGGATCAGCAGGTGCACGACGAGCACCGCGCTCTCCTTGGCGGCGCTGGCCGAGACGGCGACGGGCGTCGGGAAGCCGCGCTTCTGCAGGTAGCGGATGTTCAGCCCGACCTGCCCGAGGCCCGGCGGCGAGAAGGTCGCGACGAACGACGAGGCGAGGGCCACGCTCGTCGCCTCGCCGACCGGGACGCGCCCGGGCGTGCCGCCGGCGAGCCCGAGCGCCGCGCCGAGGTAGGTCGCCGCGGACGCGAGCACCACCGCGATCACCCACCGGGGGTCCGCGCCCCCGATCGCCTGGACGGACCGCGGGAGGTCGGCGAGCTGCGGGGCCAGGAAGTAGACGGCGACCGCGAGGAACGCGGAGATCACGAGCGTGCGCGGCTTGAACCGGGCGACCTTCTCGAAGTCGGGCTCGCCCGCCCCGGTGACGCGCCGGACCTCCTCGACGAGCGGCGCGATCCCGCCCGCCGCCTTCACCGCGGCCCGCGTCGGGCCGGACAGGCTCGCCGGAGCCAGGCGCGGCAGCGCGACGGTGAGCGCGTCGTGGCCCAGGGCCGCGTCGGCGGCCGCGACCGCGCGCTGCGGGCCCACGAGGGGTGCCGTCGCGGCGAGGAGGGCGGCGACGTCCCAGGCCAGGACCTCGTCGCTGGCCGCCGGCTGGGCGTGGTCGAGGTCGGTGAACCAGACGCGCCCCTGGCCGTCGAGGCTCAGGCGCGTCAGGTCGAGCTCGCGGTGCGCGATGCGGACCGAGCGCAGCAGGCCGACCTGGGCCCAGGCGGACTGGAGCACGGCGTCGGTGAGCTCGTCCGGCCCCACGGTCGACAGCGGTCGGCCCGGGACCTCGTCCACCGCCAGCAGGGACTCGCCGCGGGGGGCCCGCGCGACGGCCCGGACGGCGGGGACGCGCACGCCGTGCGTCGCGGCGAGCAGGGCCGTCATCGCCTCGGTCGTGACGGCGCGGGCGGGCTCGGGCTCGACCTCGTCGTCGCCGACGTTCCGCCACCGCAGCCGCCGGTACGCCTGGTCCAGGCGCGCGGCGCTCCAGTCGTGCTCGCCGACCACCCGCACCGCGACCGGCCCCGTGCCCGCCCGGCCGCGGAACGTCCACCCGCCGTCGACCGGTTCGGGGTCGGCCTCCAGGTCCAGCCCCGCCTCGGCCAGGGTGCGCCGCGCGCCGGCGGGCGTCAGCTCGCCGACCGTTCTGCCGAACGCCAGCATGACGGCCGACCCCACGACGCCGCCCACGCCGATGGCCACGACCACGTCGAGCGGCGCCGAGGCCGAGGTGATCACGCGGAGCGCGACGAGGGCCCAGAGCAGCACCCACACCGCGCGCCGCCACGGCCGGCGCAGCGCCGGGCTGGTGACCACCGCGAGCGCGGTGCACCCGGCCAGCACGCCCGTAGGCGGCCACGAGACGCGCGTGAGCTCGAGGGCGTCACCGAGCTGGAGCGACGTCGTCGGGACCTGCGGGATCAGCTCGACCACCCGGAAGAGCAGCGGCCCGAGCGCGAGCGCGAGCGCACCCCGGCCCAGCAGCGCGAACCGCCGGGTGGCGGCCAGCACGAGCGGGGTGACGGTGAGCAGCAGGATGTACGTCACCTGGACGAGCACCAGGAAGACGTCGAACACCGCGCGGGGCACCCGGCCGATGCCGCGGTGCAGGTCCTGCGCGAAGCCCTGCATCGTCTCGGCCGCGACCGTCGCCAGGAGCACGCCCGCCACCAGGACGACCAGCCAGACGAAGGCCGCGCGGGCGTCGGCCACGCTGCGTCGGTGCCGGACGTCGACGTAGGTGGGCGGTGCCCCCACGGCGGCGTCGGGCGTGCTGGGGGCCCTCACCCGGCCGAGGCTAGCCTCCCGGGGTCACCCCCACACGTAGGCGGGGCGCAGCTCCGCGGGGCTGCCCGGACCGGCGAACTGCGCCGCCACCTGCTCGGCACGCTCCCGCGACGCGCAGTCGATGAGGAAGAACCCCGCCAGCTGCTCCTGCGTCTCGGCGAACGGACCCTCGCTGGCCAGCGAGCCGCCGCTGCGCCAGCGGTAGACGGTGGACTCCCGGGGGTCGGCCAGCGCCTCGGCCGTCACCAGCTCACCGGACTGCGACAGCTCGGTGAGCAGGGTGTCGAACTGGCGGTCCATCTCCGCCTGCTCGTCGGCGGGCACAGCGCGGCCCTCGGGCGTGAACCGCGAGGTCGGGTGGGCCCAGGGCTTGGGGTTGGCGTGGATGAGGATCACGTACTTCACGGCGGTTCTCCTTGGTCGTGGGTTGCTGTCGTCCCCATGACGCAGTCGACCACGCGAACTCGACACGCGACATCCCGGCAATCTCACCGACATCTGCGCCGGGGACCATGACGGCCATGCGCCTCCTCGTGCACGACGCCCTGCTGATCCCCGTCGCCGACACGGGACCGGACTGGTTCCTCGGCTGGTTCCTGGTGGGCGACGACGGCCGCATCGCCGCGATGGGGCCGGGCGCGCCCGAGGCGTCGCTGCTGGTCAGCGGCGTGCCGGTGCTCGACGCCGGCGGCGCGATGGTCGCGCCGGGGTTCGTGTCGGCGCACTCGCACCTGTTCACCTCGGGCATGCGCGGGATCTCGCCCGGGTCGACCCTCTACCCCTGGGTGCTGTCGATGGTCGAGGTCATGGACAAGTGCTCGCCCGACGACCTCTACTGGTCGACCCTGCACGGCGCCCTCGACTTCCTGGCCAACGGGGTGACCAGCGCGTACAACTTCACGCGCTCGCGCGTGACGTGGCGGTACGACCCGGTGACCGCCTCGCCGGCGCTCGGTCGCGTGGCACCCGTCGAGTTCGTGACGCGCCAGTTCGACGCCGTCGCCGACGCCGGGCTGCGCGTGGTCAATGCGGTCCGGCTGGACGACGAGGCCGGCCCCGAGCACGAGGTGCTCGGGGTGTTCGGCGACCTGGTGCGGGAGTCGGCGCTGCGCACGCCCGCCGACCAGCACCTCGGGGCGTCCGTCATGGGGGCCGTCCAGTGGGCGTCGGCGCCGCGGTCGGCCGCGCTCGAGGTGGCGGTGATGCGCGAGCACGGGATCACCAACCAGGCGCACTTCGTCGAGACCGCGCAGGGCATCGAGACGCAGCGGGAGAAGTTCGACTGGTACCGGTCCGCGGGTGCGCTGGGACCGGACTTCCTGTTCGGCCACTTCGTGCACCCGACCGACGTCATGGTCGACGTGGCGGCGTCCACCGGGTGCGGGGTGGTCTGGCAGGCGACGTCGAACGGGCGGCTCGGCTCCGGGTTCGCCGACGTGGTCCGGCTGCGCGACGCGGGGATCCGGGTGGGGCTCGGGCTGGACGACCAGTCGTGCACCGACATCTCCGACCCGTGGGGGAACATGCGGATCGGCCTCTACACCACGCGCGCGCTCCACACGGACGCTTCGGTGCTGATGCCGGCGGACGTGCTGCGGATGCACACCCTGGGCGCGGCCGAGGTGCTCGGGGTGCAGGACCGGATCGGGTCGCTCGAGGTGGGCAAGCTCGCCGACTTCGTCGTGGTCGACCACCGGTCGCCCGACACCGGGCCGGTGTGGGACGTGCCGGCGACGTACGTGATGGCGTGCGGGCTGCGGAACCTCGCGCAGGTCTACGTCGGCGGCGTGCTGGTGTCCGAGCACGGGCGGTCCACCTCGCCGCTCGCGTCGGCCGCGCCCGGGGAGCTGCGGTCGCGGATCACCGCGGCGGCCCAGCAGTGGGGGGTCGAGCTGCCGCTCGCGTCGCTCGAGGGAGCCTCCTAGGTGTCCCGGTCGAGCCCGTCGTGCAGGTCCCCGCACTCGACCTCGGTGACGCCGTGCGCCCGCAGGTAGGCGCGGGCGCCGCGGTCGCCGTCGAGCGTCTCCGCGAGCGGCGCCCAGTGGCTCAGCGCGACGAGGACCGGGTGCCCCGGGCGGCCGCCGTACACCGCCTGCCGCAGGGCGCCGTCGGCGGCGAGCAGGCGGTCGACCACGGCGACCGGGGTGCCGGGCAGGTCCACCAGCGTGATCAGGACCGCGTCGCCCGTGGCGTGGGCCAGCCCGGTGCGCAGCGACTCGCCGATGCCGTCCTCCCAGCGCTGCGCGACCACCGCCTCGACCCGGGCGTCGTCCGGCAGCAGCGCGCGCGCCTCGTCGGCACCCGCGCCCAGCACGACGACGACGCGCGCGCAGCCGCCGGCCAGCAGCAGCCGCACCGCCTCGGCCAGCCAGGGGCCGTCGGCGCCGACCGCCAGCGCCTTGGGGCTGCCTCGCCGCCGGCCCGCGCCGGCCGCGAGGACGATCCCGCACAGGGTGCTGCGGTCGGTGGTGGGCACGCCTGTACGGTGCCATCGCAGGGCTGCGCAGGGAAGGAGACACGATGATCGTCGAGAGCGCCGAGACCCGGTCGCGCCTGGCCACCGCGCTGCACGTGGCGAGGTGGGTCGACGAGGTCGCCGCGGGCTGCCCGTACCCGTCGGTCGACTCGCTGGTCGCCGTCGCGGACCTGGCCGCCCGCCGGCTGAGCCCCGCGGAGGTGGACGAGGCGCTGTCCACCCACCCGCGGATCGGCGAGCAGGCCGGCGGCCTGAGCCGGTCCGAGCAGGCCGCGTCCGCCACGGACGACCCCGCGCTCGTCGAGGCCATGGCCGCGGGCAACCGGGCCTACGAGGAGCGGTTCGGTCGCATCTTCCTCGTCCGGGCCGCCGGTCGCAGCCGCCCCGAGATCCTCGACGAGCTCCGCCGCCGGCTCACCCTGTCCGACGAGGCGGAGGTCGCCGAGGTGGCCGACCAGCTCCGCCAGATCGCGCTCCTGCGCCTGCGCACCCTGTTCGAGGAGGCCTCATGAGCCAGCTGACCACGCACGTGCTCGACACCGCGCTCGGACGCCCCGCGGTCGGGGTGCCGGTCGCGCTGGACTCCTGGGTCGCCGACGCGTGGGTGCCGGTCGGGTCCGGGGTGACCGACGCCGACGGCCGGGCGCGCTCCCTCGCGCCTGACGCGGTGGCCCCGGGCCGGTACCGGTTCACGTTCGACACCGCCGCATACTTCGCCGCGACCGGGCAGGCGGCCTTCCACCCCGAGGTCGCGGTCGTGTTCGATGTCGTGGACGACAGCCACTACCACGTGCCGCTGCTGCTGAGCCCGTTCGCGTACTCGACGTACCGGGGCAGCTGAGTCAGTACTCGATCCTGGTCGGGCGGGCCAGCCAGGCCTCGATCGGGTCCGAGGCCGTCGGCACCCGGTGGGCCAGGACGGGCATCGGCCAGGTGTCGCGGTCGGCGGCGAAGAGCTCGTAGAACGCGCGGTCGTCGAAGCCCGCGCGGGCCGCGTCGTGCCGGTCGGCGGCGAACACGACCCGGTCGGCCCGCGACCACAGGCACGCGGCCAGGCACAGCGGGCACGGCTCGCACGAGCTGTAGACCGTGGCGCCCTCGAGCGAGAAGCTCTCGATGGTGCGGCAGGCCGCGCGGATCGCCTGGACCTCGGCGTGGGCGGTGGGGTCGTTGTCGCGGGTGACCCGGTTCTGGCCGACGCCGATCACCACGCCTGCGCGCACCACGACCGCCCCGAACGGGCCTCCGCCGTCGGCCACGTTGGCGGTCGCCAGCGCGACGGCCTGGGACAGCCAGCTCTCGTCGTCGGGCGTCACGGGTGGCCTCCGGGGGTGCGCAGGGTGGCGGTCATCAGGGTGCCCCGACCGACCGGGTCCAGGCCGCGTCGGCAGCCGGCGCCCCCTCGCGGACGACGACCGCCTCGATCAGGCCGTACGGGCGGTCCGCGGCGAAGAAGACCTCGCCGGGGTTCTCCAGGCCGAAGGGGCGCAGGTCGGCGAGGAAGTGGTGCTTGTTCGGCGCGGCGAACCGGACCTCGACCACCTCGGGGATCGCGTCGACCACCGCGACGCCCATGTGCCAGAGCGTCTGCTGCAGGGCGAGCGAGTGCCGGGTGGCGAACGTGGAGAGCAGGGCGGCCCGGGCGGCGGCGTAGGTGGCGTCGTAGTCGAGGTCGGCGTCGGGCGCGTACCGCCACTGCGCGACCAGGGACGTCGCGAGGATGCGGTCGTCGGCCTCGGAGAGGGTCGTGAACTCGTCCCGCAGGAAGCCACGGAACTCCGAGCCGGTCGACTTGAGCACCGTGAGGTCCTTCAGGCCCGCGATGACCGTGGTCCCGGTGTCGTCGACCGTCACCGACGCGGTCCGCACCTCCTGGCCGCTGCGCACCCAGGTGTGGTCGTGCTCCACGCCGTCGACCTCGACCCGGACCCACGCGTACTCCTGCACGTCCACGCGGGCGCCCGAGACGGGGGCGACGTCGTCGACGAAGTGCCGGGCCAGCAGGGTGGCGAAGTGCTCGGGCGAGGCGACCCCGTGCCGCTTCGCGTAGGCGAAGGCCATGTTCTTCTGGGTGTCCGTGGGCAGCACCGCGGACTGGTCGCCCTCGAGGTAGGCCTCGGCGAAGTTGCCGCGCAGCGCCGTCGAGACGTTGAGGTCGCGGATCTCGTGGCGCGGGGTGTCCCGCACCACGCGCACGACGCGCGTCTCGGCCTTGCCGTACTGGTGGGACTGCAGACGGGCCGTCATGGGCGGGGTTCGTCCTCTCATCCGGGCAGCTCGGTGACGGTCCACGCGCCGTCGACGAGCCGGTACTCGCGGCGGTGGCTGACGGACGCGGGGTCGCCCGTCCAGAACGTGAGGCTCGTCGGCCGGACGAGGAAGCCCACCCACGACTCGGGCGGCTCGAGCACCGGGTGCTCGGCGGCGAACGCGTCCCAGGCGGCGCGCCGCTCCTCGGGCGGCAGCGCGGCGACCTCCGGGGTGTTCACCCAGGCCAGCTGCTGCAGGTAGCGCGACCGGAGCGCGTAGGCGCGGTCCGTCTCGGTGCGGTCGGCGGGCTCGGCCAGGCCGCGCACCACCAGCTGGCGCAGGGGGTCGTCCCAGCGCGCCACGACCGCGACCGCGGGGTGGGCGGTCAGCTGGGCGACCTTGCGGGACGCGGCGTCCGTGTGGACGTAGAGGCCGGACCGGTCGTGCTCGCTGAGCAGAACGGTCCGGGCGTCGGGCTCGCCGGACGAGTCCACCGTCGCCAGGGTGACGGCCGGCCGGTCGGGGTCGTCGTTGGCCGGCAACCACTCCCGCAGGAGCGCGAGCGCCTCGTCGGGCACCTCGGGCGGGTCGGCCGCGTCGACGGGCACGGCCGCGGGGATGGGGTCCCACACGGGGTGCTCGGGGGGAGCGTCGTCGGGGGCGACCGGCGGTGACCACGGCTCGGGGGAGAGCGTCATCGGCACATCATGCGCCCGGACCGGCGTGCGTGAACGCCGCGATCTCGGTCAGCACGTCCACGGCGCGGCGGACCGACGCGTCGAACAGCACCGCACCGGCGTCCGCGGTGGCGCCCGTGGGGTCGCCGATCACCCCGTCGGGCCCGAAGTCGTCGCTCAGCCAGCCGAACTGCGCCGTGGTCCCGTTGAAGCCGAGGTGGGTCAGCGCGCCGATGTGCTCGGGGACGCTGCGCCGGGCCTGCGCGAGGTCCACCAGGTCGGGGCGCAGGTGCAGCACCAGCGACGTCTCGCCGTAGCCGGCGTGGATGCCGAGGCCGTGCTCGTCGGGCTCGTGCTCCCCGCCCGCGCCCGCGACCTGCACGCCCGCGGGCATCGAGAACGTCAGCAGCCCGTGCAGCCGCCGGATCTCGCGCAGCGCCACGCCGAGCACCGCGGTGTTGCCGCCGTGGCCGTTGAGGAACACCAGCCGCCGCGCCGGGGTCGCCGCCACGGACCGCCCGATGTCGACGAGCGTCGACATGAGCGTGTCCCACGAGACCCAGACGGTGCCCGACGCCCACGAGTGCTCGTCGGACTTGGTGTACGTGAGGGTGGGCAGCTGCCAGACGTCGAGCCCGGCCTCCGCGGCCCGCTGCACGGCGGCCGTGGCGACGCTCTCCGCGATCAGCGCGTCGGTGATCAGGGGGAGGTGCGGCCCGTGGTGCTCCATCGCGCCGGTGGGGACCACCAGAACGGAGTCGGGGCCCAGCACGGTGCGGGTGGCCGGTCCGGAGAGCTCGGCCAGCAGGCGGGTCATCGGATGGCTCCCTTGCGCGGGCCGGCGTAGCCGGGGTTGAGCTTGCCGGGGTTGAGCAGGCCGTGCGGGTCGGTGTCCCGGGCCAGCGCCAGCGTGCGCTCGACCTCGAAGTCGACGTTCCACTGGTGCGGGTTGTGCACGCCGACGCCGAGCCGTCCGAGCGCGAGGATGACCTCGTCGAGCCGCTCGGGCCCCTCGTACACGCCCGCGAGCATGCCGATGGGCACGGTGTGGCCGGCCTCGAGGTGCAGCAGGCCGCCGGGGATCGTCGCCTGCACCTCGTCGAGCCGGTCGACCAGCGCGTCGCCGCCGACCTCGAGGTGCACGTACGTGCCGGGCTCCGCCTTCTGCAGCCACTCGATCGGGTGGTTGTAGGACAGGACGGAGAGCTTGAGGGAGGCCTGCGGCCCGTCGCGCAGGTCCTCGACCCGGCCGCCCGCGGCGATGACCAGGGCGGTCGCGGCGTCGACGGCGGCGGGGTCGAGGATGGCGCGCAGGCTCGCGCGGCCCTCGGGGATCGCGGGGTCGGGCGGCAGCGCCGCGGCGACGTCCGGGTGGTCGGCGGACACCAGACGGGGGGCCGGGTCGAGGCGGCCGAGCTCGCGCAGCACCCGGAAGGCGTCGTGCTGCTCGGCGAAGCTGGCGTAGAACCCGCGCCAGTCCCGCAGCGGGTCGAGCCGCACCGTGGCGCGCGCGAGGATCCCGGCGGTGCCGTAGTTGTGCACGTAGGCCTGCGCCTCCTCGCCCTCGACGTGCACGAGCACGGGGTCGCCGGTCGCGTGCACGACGTCGAGCGCGACGACGAAGCCCTGGTGGTTGGCGCCGTGCACGATGGTCCCCGTACCGCCCGAGCCCCCGGACAGGAAGCCGCCGACGGTCGACTGCGCGGTCGACGGGTACATCCACAGCTCCTGGCCGGTCTCGCGCGCGGCCGCCTCGAGGGCGACCATCGTCGCGCCCGCCTCGGCGGTCACCCAGCCGTCGCCCACCTCGACGACCGCCCGGGCGCGCGTCAGGTCCAGCACCAGGCCGCCCGGCATGGGGATGGCCTGGCCGTAGTTGCCGGTGCCCTTGCCGCGGGGCGTCACGGGCACGCGGTGCCGCACCGCCGCGGCGACGCAGGCCGCCACCTGCTCGGCGCTCGTCGGGAACGCCACGACGTCCGCCAGCCCGAGCGGCAGCAGCTCGAGGATCAGCGGCGACATCGTGGCGCCGTCCACGCTGACGCGCTCGCGGACGCGCGGGTCGGTGGTCACGCCGGCCTCGCCGAGCAGGGCGCGCAGCTCGTCGGTCAGCGCCTCGACGGCCGTCGTCGTCTCCATGGAAGTCCCTCCAGCGTGCGGGAGGGTGGCGGGCGGAGCGTCGGCCCCCCCCCCCACCCCGGTGGTCAGAAGCCGATCGACTCGTCGAGGAACTCGTTGGTGAACAGGTCCTTCGCCGTCAGCCCGGCCTTCGGCGGGGCGCCCGCGTCGGTGTAGATGGGGCCGGCGATGTCGATGATCTTCTGGATCCGCGCCTCGTCCATGTCGCCGACGAAGTCGTTGTCACCGTTGGACGCGATGTCGAGCTTCTTCATCTGCTCGACCGCGAAGTCCGCGACGCCCTCGGAGTAGACCCAGCCGTTGTTGTACTGGTCGACCAGGTCGAGGATCAGCGCGTTCGTCGTGCTCGGGTCGGAGATGTAGTCGACGTCCGCCTGCTGCATCACGGGGACGAGCTTCTCGAGGCACGGGGTGAGGTCCGTGAGGTCGCCGCTGCGCACCGACATGGCCTCGGGGTAGAACGGGAACCCGGCGTCGTAGATCGTCTCGAGCTTGACGGGCTTGCCCCAGGCCGTGACCTCGTTCTCGTAGATGTACGGCTCGGCGGTGGCGAAACCCTGCTGCGCGTCCTTGCCCTGCGCCGCGACGAAGTTCGCCGGCGTGCCGTCGTAGCTGCCGTCGGTCACGGACGCGTCGAGCGTGCCGGAGCCGAGCAGGTAGCTCATGTATGCGGCGCCGTTGAAGTACCGGATCACGCCGCCCGAGTCCTTCAGCGCGGTGCCGAGGCTCTTGATGTCGGTGACGTCGGGGTACGTCGCCGGGTCCCACATGACCATCATCGGCGACTTGTCGTTCTCGGCGAACACGGCCGTCGTCGGGAACTTGTCCGACAGCTGCACGGCCTCGTCGGTGGAGACGTAGCCCAGCGTGATCGACGTGTCCTGGTACATCTGCGCGGACGCCTGAGTGAAGCCGATCGCGGGGCCGCCGGCCCGGACCTCGATCTTCACGCCGGTCGGCTTGCCGCCCGCCACGAGGTCGCCGGTCACCGACTTCTGGTTCGCGTCGACGGTGTAGCCCGGGCCGACCAGCTCGTACAGGTGGCCGTGGTCGGCCTCGGGGTTCCAGTCGGTCTGCACGACGACCGTGGCGGGGCAGACGTCGGACAGGTCGACGCCGCCCGCGGCCGCGGTGGCCGCGGTGGTCTCGGCGTCGCCGGCGCCGCCGGCACAGGAGGCCAGGGCGGCCGTGGTGAGCAGGAGGCCGACGGCCGCGGCGGTCGTGCGGGGAGCAGTGCGCATGGGGGCTCTTTTCAGGGGAGGGGCGGGGAGGGTGCAGCGACGGCAGCGGGAGGGGGTGGGCCGCGGCCGGGGATCAGGTGAAGTCGTACCAACGGCCCACGACGAGCCGTCCGAGCCAGCCGAAGACCACGAAGACGGCCACGCCGAGCAGGGAGGCGACGAGGATCGCGGCGTACAGCTGCGGGCCTTGCAGCCGCGAGGCGTAGACCTGGATGAGGACGCCGAGGCCCGGGTTGCCGCGCTGGAAGAACTGGTCGCCGACGACCGCGCCGACCACCGCGAGCCCGGCCGAGGTGCGCAGGCCGACGAAGATCGAGGGCAGCGCGGCGGGGAACTGGAGCTTGCGCAGCATGGTCACGCGGCTGACGCCCTGCAGCTGGAACAGCTCGCGCTGCTGCTTGGCCACCGACTGCAGGCCGAACAGGGTCATGGAGACCATGGGGAACAGGGCGATGAGGATGGTGACGATGACGCGCGCCTGGAAGTTGTAGCCGAACAGGATCCCGATGAGCGGCACGAGCGCGAGGATCGGGATGCACTGCAGCACCACGGCGTACGGGAACAGGGACCGCTCGACCCACGCGGCCTGCGACATGATCACCGCCCAGGCCGTGCCCAGCACGATGGCGAAGGCCAGACCCGTCATGGCGACCTCGGTGCTGTGCAGCAGCGCCGTGCCCAGCGTCTGCAGCTCCTCGGGGTCTGTGAGGACCGCCAGCACCTGGTGCGGGTACGGCACGAAGTACGGCAGGCCGCGTGAGGCGTAGTAGGCGGCGAGCGCGTACCAGAGGCCGATGAAGCCGATGAACACGACGACCGGGCCCACCCACGTGATGACCGGGCGCCGGCGGCGACGGGCCGCCTGCACGGGTCGCCGGGTGGTCGCGGTGACGTCCTCGAGCGTGGTGGTGGCCATCAGCTGTGCGCCTCCTTGAGGGCGTGCGAGACCTCGCCGACGACGGCGGCGAACTCGGGGGAGAACCGGATGTCGGGGTCCCGGGGCATCGGGAACGGGACGTCGAAGGTGCCGACGAGCCGGCCGGGCCGGCCCGACATGACGACGACCTTGGTCGACAGGTAGACGGCCTCGGCGACCGAGTGCGTGATGAACAGCCCGGCGAAGTGCTGCTCGGTGAAGAGCTTGAGCAGCTCGTCGTTGAGGCGGCTGCGCGTGATCTCGTCGAGCGCGCCGAACGGCTCGTCGAAGAGGAACAGCTCGGGGTCGAGGGTGAACGACCGGGCGAGCGAGGCGCGCATCTTCATGCCGCCCGACAGCTGCTTGGGCAGGTGCTTCTCGAAGCCCGCGAGCCCGACCAGCCGGATGGCGGTCGCCGCGGCCTCCCGCCGGGCCTTGACGCCGCGGCCCTTGAGCTCGGCGAGCAGCTCGACGTTCCCCTGCACGTCGCGCCAGGGGAGCAGCGTCGCATCCTGGAACACGTACCCGATGTGGTCCGTGGCCAGCTCCACGACGCCCGCGCTGGCCGTCTCCAGGCCCGAGGCGATGCGCAGCAGCGTGGACTTGCCGCACCCCGAGGGGCCGACGACCGAGACGAACTCGCCCCGGCTGACGGTCAGGTCGACGCCCGAGAGCGCGGTGGTCCCGTCGGGGAACGTCATCGCCACGTCGTGGAACCCCAGCAGGGGTCCGGCGCGGTGCGCCGGCGCCGACGGGGTGCTGGTGGGTGTCGTGAGGGACACGGTCACCTCGCTTCGGGGTAGGAGGGGGCCAGGAGTGCCGGGGCGGCGACCTGGGTGTGCGTCTCGCTGAGGGCGACGAGCCGTCCGCGGTGCAGGACGTACCGGTCGGCGGTGGCGGTCGCGACGACGCCGACCAGGTCGTCGCCGCGGACCGCGAGCAGCTCGGCGCGCGCACCGACCTCGACGCCGGCCGCGGGCAGGCCCATGACGTCCCGCGCGCCGGTGCTGACCGCGGCGTACGCCTCGTCGACCGACAGGTGGCCCGCGACGACCAGGAGCATCGCCGTCTCGAGCGCGTCCGAGCGGCCCAGCGGGTTGAACGGGTCGCGCACGTTGTCGGCGCCGGCGGCGAACCGCACGCCCGCGTCGACCAGCGCGCGCACCGCGGTCAGGCCGCGCGGGGTGGCGACGTCGGACTCCCAGCCCTGCAGGTACAGGTTGGTGATCGGGTTGGCGATGATCCCGACGTCGGCCGCGAGGACGTCCGCGATCACCTGGTCGCGGCGCGGCCCGTCGAGGGTGCCCAGGCGCACGCAGTGCCCGGCGCTGACCGGCACCTCCCAGTCGAGGACCGCGCGGGCCAGGACGTCGAGCGTGACGTCGCAGTCGAGGCTCTCGTCGGTGTGCACGTCGACGCCCACGCCGTGCCGGCGCGCGACGGCCAGCAGCCGGTGCAGCTCGGCGACGGGGTCGGGCGCCAGGTGCGGTGCGCCACCCACCAGCTCGACCCCGGCGGCCAGCGCGGCCTCCATGTCCTCGACGGGCGTCAGGTACCCGCCGAGCGTGACCAGCTCCAGGTCGAGCAGCCCGCGCAGCTCGTCGCGGACCTGGACCAGCGCGCGGACGCCGCGCAGCGGGTCGTCGCCGTGCAGCAGGTCGACGTGGCTGCGGATCGCAGTGGTGCCGTGGGCCAGCATGGTGAGGGCCTGCGTGCGGGCGCGGGTCGCGATGTCGTCGACCGTCATGCGCGCGGAGTGCGCGTGCCACGAGTCGATCGCCAGGCGCAGGTCGCCCATCGGCGGCCGGATCGCGTCCCAGGAGAGGGCCTTGTCCAGGTGCGCGTGGGGTTCGGCCGGCGCCGGCAGCAGCAGGAAGCCGTCCAGCTCGAGCGTGGTGTCGGGGTCGCCCGCGGCCAGCGTCCCCGCCGGGACCACCTCCGCGACGACCGGCCCCGCGAGCCGCACGTCGACCGTCCGGCCGTCGGCCAGGCGCGCGTGCGTGAGCCGCTCGATGATGCGGGGCAGAGCCGACATCGCGTCCCTCCGGCCGGAGCGCGCGACTCACCCGGGGCGGGTGCGCCGTCGCGGGTGTGCAGCGTTCGACGCTGCTCTGCGCACGCTAAGCAGGCCGAGTTACCGACGTGTAACCGCAGCACTCCATCTAGGTCACGGGCCGCCGCTCCCCGTTAACACGAGGCTCGTACCCTGACGCTCCGCCGGTCTCGACCGACAACACAGGAGTGCCCGTGAGCGTGTTCAGCGACATCCAGCGGCCCGTGGTGGTGCGGGCGCGCACCGAGATCGCCGACGGGATCGTCGCGCTCGACCTGGTGCCCGCCAACGGCCGGCCGCTGCCGCCGTGGACCCCCGGCTCGCACATCGACCTGCTGCTCGGCGACGGCCTCGAGCGCCAGTACTCGCTGTGCGGGGACCCCGCGGACCGCGGGACGTACCGCGTGGCGGTGCTGCGGGAGCCCGACGGGCGGGGCGGCTCGGTCGCCGCGCACGGCTTCGCGGTGGGCGACGCCCTGCGGCTGCGCGGACCGCGCAACCACTACACGTTCTCGCCCGACGGCCCGACGGTGTTCGTCGCGGGCGGCATCGGGATCACGCCGATCCTGTCGATGCTCGCCGCGGCCGGCACGGCCGGCGCCGACTGGACCCTGCACTACGCGGGGCGCTCGCGGTCCACGATGGCGTTCGTCGACGACCTGGCTGCCGACCCCCGCGTGCACGTCTACGCGGCCGACGAGGGTCGCCGGCTCGACGTCTCCGCGCTCGCGGTGGGCCCCGCGGGGCAGGTGGTCTGCTGCGGGCCGCGCCGGCTGCTGGAGGCGACGGAGGCCGCCGTCGATGCCGTGCCGGGCTGGTCGGTGCACGCCGAGCGGTTCGAGGCGCGCGAGTTCGGGCCGCCCGTGTGGAGCGAGCCGTTCGACGTCGAGCTCGCCCTGTCCGGCACCACGCTGACCGTGCCGCCGGGGCGCAGCGTCCTCGAGGTGGTCGAGGACAGCGGCGCCGTCGTCGTCTCCTCGTGCCGGGTGGGCACGTGCGGCAGCTGCGAGACCCCCGTGCTCGAGGGGGCGGTCGAGCACCGCGACTCGGTGATCGGGCCCGGCGGCAGCGGGACGACCATGATGATCTGCGTCTCGCGCGCCGCCGGCCCGGGCCTGGTGCTCGAGCTGTGAGCCCTCAGCGGCCGACGCGGCGGCGCAGGTCTGCGACGACGTCGGCCTCGTCGGCGGTCTGCAGCACGAAGTCCCGCACCACGACGCGCCCGCCGACGACCACATGTCGCGGCCGGCGGCCCGGGGCGGCCCAGAGCAGTCCGGCGACGGGGTCGGCGACGCCCGCGTCCGCCACGCCGGACACGTCCCACACGCACAGGTCCGCGGCCGCGCCGGGGCGCAGGTGACCGAGCTCCGGGCGGCCCAGTCCCGCCGCCGACCCGGCCGTGGCCAGGCCCAGCACCTCGCGCGCGGACAGGGGACGGCCGACCAGCGGCGCCACCTGCATCGCGAGCCGCGCGTCGGCCAGCAGGTGGCCCGCGTCGTTGCTCCCACCGCCGCTGGTGCCCAGCCCGACGGGCACGCCCGCGTCGAGCAGCGCCGCCACGGGCGCGACGCCCCAGCCCATCGGCAGGTCGCAGCCGGGGGCGTGCGTCGCCGTCGCGCCGCTCGCCGCGATCCGCGCCAGCTCGTCGGCGGTGATCCCGCACAGGTGCGCCAGCGTGACGTCCGGTGCCAGCCAGCCCCACTCGTCGAGCAGGTCGAGCGGTCGGCGGCCGTAGCGCCCCTGGGCGGCGACCACGTCGACCTGCTCGTTCGCCTGCGTGCGGCGGCGCAGGCCGTGCCGGTCCGCCACCTCGCCCAGCAGCCGGAACGTCTCCGGACCATCGCTGTGCACGCCGGCCGGGCCCACCGCGAGCTGCAGCATCGGGCTCTGCGGCAGGGCGCCGACGATCGCCTCCGCGGACAGGGCCGCGCGCTCCGGGTCGTCCCGCGCGCTGCCCCGGACCAGGACGAGCCGCGCCCCGAGGCGCTCGGCGGCGGCCGCCGTCCCGCGCGCGACGTCGACCGACGCGGCCGGGTCGTCGGGCCAGGTCAGGTGGTGGTCCGCGACCGTGGTCACGCCGCTGAGCAGGGCCTCCGCCAGGCCGGCGGCGGCGGCCACGGAGCTCAGGCCGCCGTCCACCCCGGCCGCGGCGTAGGCCGCGGCCATCGTCGGCAGCCAGTCGGACATCGGCACGCCCCGGGTCCCCGGCAGCGTGCGGAAGGCGGTCTGCAGCAGGTGGTGGTGGGCGTTGACCAGGCCCGGCGTCACCACGCAGCCGTCGACGTCCAGCCGCTCCGCGCCGGGCGCGGGCTCCGGCGTGACGACGCCGGCGGTCACGTGCACGTCCCCGGTGCGCTCGGTCGCCGCATCGACGACGACGACCCGGGCGCCCGTGAGTGTCAGCATGGGGTCTTGGTAGCACCGTCGTGTGTCGGGGAGGTGACCTGAGTGCTCGAGCTCGCGGAGCGGTTGCTGGCCCGGCTGACCGACGGGCACCGGGTGGCCGTCGCCACGGTCGTCTCGATGACCGGCAGCGGACCCACGGTGGTGGGCACCTCCATGGCGGTCGACGACACCGGTGCGGTCATCGGGAGCGTCGCCGGCGGGTGCGTCGAGGGCGCGCTGTACGAGCTGTGCACCTCGGTCCTCGCGGGGGCCGCGCCCGGCGTGCAGGAGTACGGGGTCACCGACGAGGACGCGTTCGCCGTGGGCCTGACCTGCGGCGGCGTGCTCCGGGTGCACGCGCGCGAGCTCGGTCCGGCCGACGTGCCGCCGCTGGCGGCCGCCGCGCGCGGGCAGGACGCGGTCGTGGTGACGCCGCTGGGCGGGAGGCTGCCCGAGGGCTTCGCGCCCGATGTCGACCGCTCGGGCCTGCTCCGCGCGGCCGGGCCCGACGGCGGCGTCGAGGTCTTCGTCGAGGTGGCCGCCGCGCCGCCCCGGATGCTGGTCTACGGGGCGCTCGAGTTCTCGTCCGCGCTGGCAGCCGCCGCGCGCGCCGTCGGGTACCGGGTCACCGTGTGCGACGCCAGGGCCGTGCTGGCCACACCGCGCCGGCACCCGGGGGCCGACGAGGTGCTCGTCGACTGGCCGGTCCGCCACCTCGGGCAGCAGGTGCTCGGCGCGCGCGACGTCGTGTGCGTGATGGCGCACGACGACCGGTTCGACGCCGACCTCGTGCTGGCCGCCCTGCGCTCCGGTGCCGGGTACGTGGGGGCCATGGGCTCGCGCCGGACCCAGGACCGCCGGTCCGCCGCGCTGGTGACGCGGGGGGCCACCTCCGACGAGCTCGCCCGCCTGCACGCGCCGATCGGCCTGGACGTCGGCGCCTCCACCCCGGCCGAGACCGCGATCTCGGTGCTGGCGGAGGTGCTGGCGTCACGCGCCGGCGCGACGGGCCGCCCCCTCACGGACCTGGCAGGCCCGATCCACCGCCCCACGGCCCACCCGCTGCCCTGACGGGGCAGCCCCGACGGGGCAGCCCCGACCCCCACAACGTCCGAGCAAACAGAGGCCCTGGGCCACATCTGCGCGGACGTCCGCGGTGGGGGACCGCAACGTCCGAGCAAGGTGAGGCCCTGGGCCACATCTGCTCGGACGTCCCTGGTTGCTCCCAAGCCTGCGTCCGCAGATTCGGTCGCCCGGGCGCTCGATCGTGCGGACGCAGCCGTGGGTCGGGGGCGACGTCCGCAGATTCGGTCGCCCGGGCGCTCGATCGTGCGGACGTCCGGGGGACGGCGGGGAGCGGGCGGGGTCAGGGGTGGGTCAGGCGCCAGAGGCGGTCGGCGGACATCGGGAGCTCGTGCGGGCGGGTGCCGAGGGCATCGCGGATCGCGTTGGCCAGCGCGGGGGCCACCGGGTTGTACGGCGCCTCGCTCATCGACTTGGCGCCGAGCGGGCCGAGGCCGTCGCTGGTCTGCGCGAACAGGACCTCGGTGCGGGGCAGGTCGATCATCTGCGGCACGTGGTAGCTGCGGAACGAGGCGGTGGTCACGCGGCCCTCGTCGTCCAGGCGCACCTCCTCGTACAGCGCGGAGCCGATCGCCTGGCCCGTGCCACCCTCGACCTGCCCGCGCAGCTGTTCGGGGTGCAGGACGGTCCCCGCGTCGACGGCCTGGATCGAGCGCAGCACGGTGACCTCGCCGGTCGCGGTGTCCACCGCGACGCGGAAGCCGTGCACGTTGAACGCGACCGACCGCGGGGTGCCGTCGTGGGTGCCCTGGCCCGTGAGCCCCGGGGCGGCGCGCGCGATCTCGGTCAGGGGCACCCCGCTCGCCGCGTCCGGCGTCAGGTCCTCAACGTCCCAGGTGCGGGGCTCGTCGCTGGGGTGGTCGCGCAGCGCGGCCGCGGCGGACAGGATCTTGGTCCGCAGCTGCAGCGCGGCCCGGTGCAGGGCGAGCCCCGCGACGACGACGCCCGCGGAGCCGAACGCCCCTGTGTCGTACCCGGTGACGTCGGTGTCGGACTGCGCGATGACGATGCGGTCGACGGTGGTGCCCAGCGCCTGCGCGACCAGCTGGCCGTGCACGGTCGTGGTGCCGTTGCCGAACTCGGTGGTGCCGACGCTCGCCTGGTACCGGCCGTCGTCGAGCAGCCGCACCGACGCCTCGGCGAAGTGCCCGCGCGGCGCGATGGTCGCGATCATGGCGATCGCCATCCCTGACCCGACCCGCGTCCCGGCGGGGACCGGCACGGCGTCGAGCGACCGGTCGGCGAGCGTGGTCTGCACCAGGTCGAGGCACTGGTCCAGGCCGTAGGAGTGCATGTCGAGGTCGCCCTTCTCCTCGGCGTCGACCACCAGCAGCCGGTCGCCGGGCACCACGACGTTGCGGCGCCGCAGGTCGAACGGGTCGATGCCCACCGACCGCGCGAGGTCGTCCATCGCCGACTCGATGGCGAAGATGATCTGCCCCAGCCCGTACCCGCGGAAGGCTCCCGACGGCAGCGTGTGGGTGTAGACGGACTCGGCGTCGACCCGCTTGTTGGGGCACCGGTACACGGCCATCGACTCGCTGACGCCGTGGAACATGACGCCCGGACCGTGGTTGCCGTACGCGCCGGTGTTGTTGAGGACGTCGATGCGCATCGCGGTGAGCACGCCGTCGGCGTCGGCACCCAGCTCGACCTCGACGCGGACGGGGTGCCGGGTGGGCGTGATCGTGAACTCGTCGGCTCGGGTCATCTCGTACTGCACCGCGCGGCCGGTGCGCAGCACGGCGAGGGCGACGACGTCCTCGGTCAGCAGCTCCTGCTTGCCGCCGAACCCCCCGCCCACGCGCCCGGTGAACACCCGCACGGTGGCCGGGTCGAGGCCGAAGATGTGGGCGATCTCGTCGCGGACCAGGTACGGCACCTGTGTGCTGGTGCGCAGCACGAGCCGGCCGTCCTGGTCGAGCCAGCCGCGGGTCGCGTGGGTCTCGAGCGCGGCGTGCGACACGCGGCTGGTGCGGTACGTGCCGCTGACGCGGTGGGCCGACGACGCCAGCGCGGCGCCCACCGAGCCCATCTCGGCGTGCAGCTGGGCGACCACGTTGCGGCCCGGCTCGGAGATGCGCGCCTCGGGCCCCTTGTCGCCGTGCACCAGCGGGGCGCCCGGCGCCCGCGCCGCCTCGGGCTCGACCACGGCGGGCAGCACCTCGTACTCGACGCGCAGCAGGGTGCGGGCCCGCTCGGCCTCCCGGACCGACTCGGCCACCACCACCGCCACCCGCTGGCCGCGGAACCGCAGCACGGGGTCGAGCACGCGCGTGTCGTCGGGGTCGTCGAGCCGGCTCTCGTGCCGGGCGGTCGAGAAGAGCGTCGCGGGGGAGTCCTCGTGGGTGAGGACCGCCAGCACGCCGGGCGCGGCCAGAGCGTCGGTCGCGTCGATCGAGACGATCCGGGCGTGGGCGTGCGGGCTGCCGAGCACCACCAGGTGGGCCAGCGCCGTGGTGGCGACGTCGAGCGTGAACGGCTCGCGCCCGGTCACGATCCGCCGCGCGGCGGGCGAGCGCACCGACCGGCCGGCGTCCTGCCCCGCGACCGGGTCGACGGTGTTGCGACGGCGGGCGACCGCGTCGCAGATCGAGCGGTAGCCGGTGCAGCGGCAGAGGTTGCCCTTGAGCAGCCGGGCCGTCTCCTCGTCGTCGTCGTGCAGGTGCAGGCCCGCCACCGTGGTCACCAGCCCGGCCGTGCAGAACCCGCACTGGAACGCGGCGGCGTCGACGAACGCCTCCCCGACCTCCGGGTCGAGCCCCGACACGGTGGTCACCGCGCGGTCGGCGGCCCGGTACGCGGGCACCAGGCACGAGTGGGTGGGCCGCCCGTCCAGCAGCACCGTGCACGCGCCGCAGTCGCCCGAGTCGCAGCCCTTCTTGACCTCGACGTGCCCCTGCTCGCGCAGCAGCGTGCGCAGCACCTGGCCCGGCGCCGGTTCCACCTCCACCGCCGACCCGTTGACCTCGAGCCTCACGAGAGCTCCTCCCGCACCTGCTCGGCCAGCCGCAGCGTCATGGCGCGCCGCCAGTCGGGGGCGCCGTGCGGGTCGTCGTACCAGTCGTCCACCTGCTCGATCGCCGCGCGGACCTCGTCGGCACCCGGGAACGACGGGAACGCGAGCCGGTGCGGGCGGGTCACGCCGGCCGTCAGGGTCACGACGAGCCCGGCGGCGGACCGTCGGCCGACGACGATCGCGCCCGACCGGCCGTGCCGGGTGAGCGCGGCGCGGCGGAACGCGGCGGGCTCGGCCAGGACGGACGACGCCAGCTCGAGCGACCGCAGCACCTCGCCCGGCGCGAGCGTCGTCGTCCGGACGCCCGTCACGAACGCGGCGACCGGCTGTCGTCGCTCGCCCCCGTCGGGCGTCCACACCACCGCCGTCGCGTCGAGCGCGACGGCCAGGGAGGTCAGCGCCCCCGCGGGCAGGGCCGTGCAGACGTTGCCGCCGACGGTCGCCCAGTCCCAGATCTTCTCGGACGCCACCAGCGACCGCGCGCACCGCACCACGAGGTGCTGCGACACCCAGCCGTCGACCGGCGCCAGGTCGACCAGCTGCCGGATCGTGCAGGTGGCCGCCAGCGAGATCCCGTCGGCCGTGTGCTCGACGGCCGGCCAGCCCAGCGTGGTGAGGTCGACCAGCTCGGTGAGGTCGGGCTGCGGCTCCGAGAACAGCCACGTGCCGCCGGCCAGGGGCGCGCTGCCGGGGCCGATCGCGAGGTCGGTCCGGTGGTGTGCCGCGCGGATGCGGTCCAGCGAGGTCAGGTCCATGGTCTGCCGAGTGAACCGTACCCACGTGACAGGCATGTGACGAGAAGCCCCGACGGCGTCACGCCGGGGCGAACGCCGTCAGCTCCTCGCGCCCCTCGTCGATGAGCAGGCAGCTGCTCTCGGGCACCTCGTGCCAGGCGCCCTTGAGGTCGCCCAGCGGCTCGGACACGACGACGCGCGTCCAGTCAGCGAGGTCGTGCAGCACGGGGTTCTCGGGGTACTGCTGCTTGAGCACGGCCACGTCGGCGTTGCGGAACAGCGACCGGCTCTGCCCCTCGGTGGAGTAGCGGAAGGCCCACACGCGCGCGCCGTCGCTGACGCAGACGGTCATCTGCACCGGGAACGCGATGCCGTGCGCGCGGCCGACCTCCTCGACCAGCCCGACCGCCCGCGCCACCGCGGTCGGCGGGTCGTCCTCGAGCCCGAACGTGAGGGCGAGGAAGAAGAGCACCTCGGAGTCGGTCGACCCCTCGATCAGCGGGTACAGGTCCGGGTCCACCGCGAGCACCAGGTCCCGCTTCATCGAGGAGAACCCGGCGAGCAGGCCGTTGTGCATCCACAACCACCGGCCGTGCCGGAACGGGTGGCAGTTGGTCTGCTGCACGGCGGAGCCGCTGGTGGCGCGGATGTGCGCCAGGACGACGCCCGACCGCACGTGCCCGGCCAGCTCCCGCAGGTTCCGGTCGCTCCACGCCGGCTCGATGCTGCGGAACACCCCAGGCGTGGGGGAGTGCTGGTCGTACCAGCCGACCCCGACGCCGTCGCCGTTGGTGGCCTCCGCGCCGAGCCGGCTGTGCAGGCTCTGCATGACCAGCGAGTTGGTCGGCTTGTAGAGCAGGTCCTCGATGAGCACGGGCGAACCCGTGTACGCGAGCCAGCGGCACACGGCGGCCTCCTTTGCCGGGGTGGGAGGACGTCGACGTCCTGCGGCCCATGTCCCTCATGCTCCACCCGGCGGTCGGCGCGTCACCAGGGAGGTGCGGGCAGCCTCTCGTCGAACTGGCCGCCGGCACCGCAGCCGCCCACGTACCCCTCCGGCATCCGCGGGTACACCTCGGTCCAGTACGTGCGCGCGAGGGCCGCGGCCTCCGCCGGCGACGCGCCGAGCGCCTGGGCCATCGCCGCGTCCCGCTGCACCGCGGCGCACTCGGCGTGGGCCTCCTCGGTGAAGCCGACCATGTGCATGGTCTCGTGCGTCAGCACGTGCACGGCGATGACCTGGTCGAGGGTCGGGTGGTCCTTCGCGGAGTCCAGCCACGCGCGCAACCGCGCGCACGGGGTGATCTTGATCAGCGTGGAGTGCTCGGGCACCCCGTCGGCACCCCAGCGGACGAAGCCCAGCTCGGGTCCGAGGTCGAGGAACGCCTGCCCGAGCCCCTGGCAGTGGACCTGGACGGGCGTGCCGGCGATCTGCGTGGCGGCGCGCTCGAGCCGGCCCTCGACCCGGGCCTGGATGCCCAACGGGATGGCGCAGGCCAGCGCGAGCGCGAGCGAGAGGCCCACCCGGATGGTCGGGAAGGGCGCGACCCGGCCGAGCACGTCGACCCGGCGCAGCCGCCACCGCACGGCGATGCCCGCCGCGAGGGCGAGGAAGCCGGTCAGCAGGATCGCGAGGAGCACACCTCAGTCATCGGTCGGTACGGCGTCCACCATGACGTGCGCGGGGTCGAGGACCTCGAGGATCCGGCCCATGATGCGGTCCAGGTCGGCGACGTCCGCGTCGGTCAGGGGGTCGATCACGGTGGCCAGGACGTTCCCGGCGTGGCCCGGCGCGGCCGCCACGACCGTGCTCCAGCCCGCGGGGGTGAGGATCGCGTTGGTCGCGCGGCGGTCCTCGGCGCACGGCTCGCGCCGGACCAGGCCCCGCTTCTCCAGGCGCGTGACGACGTGCGACAGCCGCGCGAGCGTCGCGTTCGTGTGCGCGGCCAGCGAGGTCATCCGCAGTGTCCGGTCGGGGGCCTCGGAGAGCATGGCGAGCGTGAAGTACTCGAAGTGGCTCAGGCTGGAGTCGCGCTGGAGCTGCGACTCGAGCGCACCGGGGAGCAGCTCGACCACGGCGATGAGCTTCTTCCAGGCGCGCAGCTGGTCCTCGCTGAGCCATCGCACGTCCGTCATGCGCTCGATCGTAGCAAACACTTGACGCTACAACTATTAGCGGTACAGTAGTTGTAGCAACAACAAACGAGGAGGACCTTGTGAGCACAGTGACGGTCATCGGGGCCGGGACCATGGGCGCGGCCATCGCCTGGCGTGTCATCGCCGGCGGCAACGAGGCGCAGGTGCTCACGCGGCGCCCCGTCGCGACGGCCATCCCGGGCGCGAAGCACGGCGCGGTGGGCGACCCGATCACGGGCGAGATCGTCGTCCTGGCGCTGCCGTACAGCGCCTACGACGAGGTGCTGGCGCAGTACGAGGGCCAGCTCGACGGCAAGGTGCTCGTGGACCTGTCCAACCCGGTGGACGCCGAGACGTTCGACGGGCTCGTCGTCCCGGCCGGCAGCTCCGCCGCCGCGGTCCTCGCGGAGGCCGTTCCCGGCGCCTCCGTGCTCAAGGCGTTCAACACGACCTTCGGCGCGACGCTGACCACCGGCGAGGTGGGCGACCAGAAGACGGCGGTCCTCATCGCGGGCGACGACGCGGACGCCAAGGCGGCCCTCGCCGCCGTGGTCGAGGCGGGTGGGCTGCGCGCGGTCGACGCCGGCTCGCTCAAGCGGGCCCACGAGCTCGAGGCCCTCGGGTTCCTGCAGATCACGCTGGCCGCGACCGAGAAGACGTCGTGGACCGGCGGGTTCGGGCTGACGTCATGAGCGAGATCCTCGACGGCCGCACCGACGTCGGTGCCGTCACCCTCAAGGTGGGCGACCTCGACGCCATGACCGACTACTACGCGCGTGGCATCGGCCTGTCCGTGCTCGGCCAGGAGGGCGACCGCGTCACCCTCGGCCGCCAGGGCGTGCCGGCGGTCGTGCTCGAGCACACGCCGCTGCTCAAGCACGCGCCGTCGACCGCCGCCGGGCTGTTCCACACCGCGATCCTGTTCGACCAGCAGGCCGACCTGGCCTCGTCGGTCTTCTCGGTCGCGAGGCACTTCCCGGCGTCGTTCACCGGCAGCTCCGACCACCTGGTGTCCAAGGCCCTCTACTTCGACGACCCCGAGGGCAACGGCGTCGAGCTCTACTGGGACCGGCCGCGCGAGCAGTGGGGCTGGGAGAACGGCCGTGTCGCCATGGCCACCGAGTACCTCGACCCGAACGGCTTCCTGCGCGAGAACCTCGCCGACCCCGACGCCCTCGACGGCGCCGCGGCCGTGGGCCACGTGCACCTCAAGGTGGGCGACATCGCGACCGCCCAGCAGTTCTACGTGGACACGGTCGGCTTCGAGGTCACCGCGATGTACGGCACGCAGGCGCTCTTCGTCTCGGCCGGCGGGTACCACCACCACCTCGCGATGAACACGTGGCAGAGCCGCGGGGCGCAGGGCCGGTGGCCGGCGCTCGGGCTGGGCGAGGTCACGATCGAGCTGCCGACAGCCGACGAGCGGGGAGCCCTGGGCGCCCGGCTGGCGAGCCGCGGCATCGCGGTCCGCGACGACGGCCAGGTGCTCGCGTTCGAGGACCCGTGGAACAACGAGATCCGGGTCGTGGTCGCCGACTGATCAGGGGACGGGCGGGGCGGTCTCGACCGCCTCCTCGTTCCAGTTCTCCGCCGTCTGCAGCACCCAGAAGACGACGAAGAGCGCGAGCAGGATCGCCTCCACGACGAAGATCGTCGCGAACCAGAGCTTGTGGCCGGTCAGCGCCGCTCCGCCGTAGAGCACGCCGGCGACGACGATGGTCAGCGCCATGAGCAGGCTGATCACCTTGTACGTGCCCGCGTAGCCGTGCGGCGTCATGCCGCGCACGTTCCCGCGCTCGGGCGCGCGTCGGCCGTTGATCCACGCGACCCCGGCGATGAGCACGAAGAACGTGATGGCCGCCGCGTAGTGCGCGCCGGTGAGGAACGTGTCGCGCGAGAGGACGAACCAGAGGCCGAAGGCCAGCCACGCGCCGGTCGCCACCAGCAGGGCGATCGTCATCGCCCGGCCGCGGGGGCGCGCGCTCCACCACGCGAAGACCAGGGCGACGGCCCCGACCACGAGCAGGGCGCTGACGTTGTTCTCGACCCCGGGCACCAGCTCGGGCGGCAGGCAGGTCGCGATGCCGGCGCCGCAGCCGTGCTTGAGGGGCGTCGGCACGAACGCGACTACGGGGATCACCATGCCGGCGAGGTCGAGCACGGCGTCCTCCCAGCCGGGCCGCCCCTTGATCGCGACGAGCGCGGGTCCGATGGCGACCAGCGCACCGATGAACACGGCCTTGACCGGGGTGTAGTAGTACGCGCTGATCGAGCCGAGCATCGGCCCGTCGCCCCACACGATCTCGATGACCAGCGAGGTGACCAGCAGCAGCGTCATGCCCACCACCGCGACGCGCAGGTAGCGATAGGTCTTGCGGGTCGTCTGGTCGAGGACGACGGTGCCCGCTGTGTCGACGTCTGCCATCGTCGGCCCCCTCCGAGGTGGTCCTCGCACCGTAGCGCTCGGGGACATAGCGGGACAGACCCGTCATCCGGTGATCGCGCCGGCGAGCTCCGACCGGGAGCGCACCCCGAGCTTGAGGTACACGTTGCGCAGGTGGTACTCGATCGTCTTCGGGCTCAGGAACAGGGCCGCAGCCGCCTCGCGGGTGGTCCGGCCGCCCGCGAGCATGCGGGCGACCTGCAGCTCCTGCGGCGTGAGGTGGTCGAGGCCGGTCGTGCTGCGGCGCTGCGCCGTCTCGCCGCTGGCCCGGAGCTCCGCGGCGGCCTGGTCGGCCCACGGCACGGCACCGAGCCGCTCGAACGTCCCGAGCGCGGTACGCAGGTGCTCGCGCGCGTCGACCCGGCGCTTCAGGCGGCGCAGCCGGGCCCCGTAGGCCAGCTCGGTGCGGGCCGTCTCGAAGTCGTCGGGCGTGTGCCCGTGGTAGGCCAGCGCGACCGAGAAGCAGACGTCGACGTCGGTGTCGGGGCACGTGAGGCCGGCGGCCCGGGCGGCGCGCGCGAGCGACCAGGGCTGGCCCTTGAGCTCGGCGCGCTCGGTCAGGGACGACGCCAGCTCGCGCGCCTCGTCGTCGCGGCCCAGGCGGACGAGCGCCTCGACCATCTCCACGGCGGGCGACACGTCGACGTCCACCAGGCCCAGCTCGTCGAGCAGCCGTTCGAGCGCGAGATACCCCTCGAGCGCGGCGTCGGGCCGGCCAAGGCCCAGCTCGAGCTCGGCCAGCGCGGTCATCGCCCAGACCTGGAAGAACCCCAGGTGGTGTGCGCGGGTGACCGCGAGCGCCTCGCCGGCGTGGGCGCGGCACGCGTCCGCCTCGCCGCGGCGGGCCTCGACCCACGCCAGCCCCGCCAGGCAGGCGGCGACGTCCGTGGACTGCCCCGCCTCGCGGGCGAGCTGGACGGCCTCCGTGTAGAAGGCGACGGCGTCGTCCCACCGGTCGGTGGTCGCCTGGTCGCGCGCGACGTAGAACAGCAGGAGCGGCAGGCCGCCGATGTCGGTGCGGCGCCGCGTGTGGGCGACGACCGTCGGGATCACGTCGCGGCCGACCGCGCTCTCGCGCAGGTAGAGGGGGCCGACGACCAGCCACGGAGCGACCTGGGGGTCGTCGAGGAACGGCTCGGCCTGGGCGATGCCCGTCCGCAGCAGCTCAGGCCCGCCGCGCCCGGTCAGGACGCCGGCCACGGCCATCGCCATGATGCCCACCCACCGGGCCCTCGCGGTGCGCGGCTCCAGCTCGCCGATGCGGCTCGCCGCGCTCGCGGCCGCCGCGATGTCGCCCGCGAACTGGCTGGCCAGGATCCCGTCCGCGAGCAGCCAGATGGCGGCGTCCGGGTCGTCGGGGGCGGCTGCGAGGCCTGCTGCGATGAGCACGTCGCGCGCGCGCTCGATCGACCCGGTGCGCATCGCGACCGCGCCGTCCAGCGCGGCCGCGCGGATGCGCAGCTCGGGAGTCTGGGGCAGGGCGGAGGCCCGGTCGAGCAGGTCGACGGCCGCGTCCGGCAGCCCGGCGCGCCACGCGCTCTCCGCCGCGGAGACCAGGCGTCGCACCCGGTCGGCGGGGTCGG
>NZ_JBGFQZ010000028.1:0-47145 GCF_041295535.1 Cellulomonas sp. ICMP 17802
GTGGGCCGTGGCGAACCCGCCCGCGTCGGCGGGGACCGGCTCCCTCGGCGTCGTCCTCGACCAGGGCCGACCGGCGGCGCTCGTGCTCGCGCCCCTGTCCCCGCAGCGCAGCGGCCCGGACCTCGACACCCGTGCGACCCCCGTCGTCCGGCAGGTCGGGCTCAGCTACGGGCTCGCGCCCGAGCTCGAGATGACCCGCCCCGCGGGGCCCCGCGACGACCTGCTGGCGCAGCCGGTGGACTCGGTCGCCGTCGACCGCACGGTGGCCGAGCTCGAGCTCTCGGACGGCCGCCGGATCACGGTCGGGCGGACGGCGCTCGTGGGCCGCAACCCGGCGTCGGACGCCGACGTCCAGCTGGTGCGCGTGGTCGACCCGGGCCGGTCCGTCTCCAAGACCCACCTGCAGATCGGCGTCGAGCCGGGCGGTGTCTGGGTGGCCGACCGGGGGTCGACCAACGGCACGGTGGTGACCCTGCCCGACGGCGCGCAGGTGGTGTGCCGGGTGGACCAGCAGGTCCGGCTGCGGGTCGGCTCGACCGTCGCGTTCGGCGACTGCGCGCTGCGTCTGGTCCGAGCCCCCGGATCGCCGCCCGTGTCCTAGAGTCGGATCATGGCGGACCGGCGCCTGGCTGCACGGATGCAGCTCGTCGAGATCGAGGACGCCTCGACCACGACGACCTGGTCGCGCCACCCGGACGACGAGCCGCCGCCGGGGATCCCGCTCGGTCATCCCCCCGTCCTGCGCTGGTGGCCGGTCGCCGTGCTGGTCGTGCTCGCCCTGCTCGCGGCCGCCATGCTCGCGTCGGCGCGGGACCGCGCCTTCGTCGCCCGGATCGTGGCCGTGCCGGGGCTGGTCCGGCCCCTGGACGCGGCGCCGGCGCCGCTGTGGCACGTCCGGGGCCGTACGGCCAACGGCACCGTGCTCTCGGCGGAGGGAGCGCTCGTGGTGCTCGCCGAGGGCGACACCGACTGGGACCTCACGTCGCACGACCCCGCGACCGGTGACGTGCGCTGGACCGTCCCCGTCGCCCCCGTCTCGCGCAGCGGGTTCGAGAGCACCTCGGTGATCTGCCCGGCCCAGGCGGCGGACGTCGGGTCGCTGGTCCTGTGCCTCGTGCGCCAGCCCCGGGTCGTCTACTCCGACGAGGCCTCGATCCAGGAGCAGCCGCACCTCGCGGTCCTGCCCCTGTCCGCGCGCGACGGGACGCGGGTGGGCGGCTGGCAGGTCCGGGGATCTGTCGTGGCGATCGACCGGGTGGCCGACGACCTCGTCATCGGGATCATGCAGCCGGACGGGCACCTGCAGGTGCAGCGCCGCAGCGGGCGGTCGGGCGCGGTCGTCTGGTCGTACGTCTCGCCGGTGGCGCTCGCGCAGCTGCTCTCGGCGACCGTCCGGGTCATGCCCCCGATCGTGGTCCTCGACGGCGAGTCGACGATCGTGCTGGATGTGGACGACGGCCACGCGCTGGTGACCGGTGCCCGGTTCACCGGGCTGCAGGTGGCCGCGCTGGGAGACCGGTTCGCCACCTGGGCGCCGGTCGGGGGCGGGCAGATGCGCGACGTCGACGGCACGCCGCTCTACGCGCTCTCGAGCCTGCCCGCCCAGCTGGCGGCGGACGACGGCTCCGAGCCGGGCCTCGTGATGGTCGACGACGGGCCGCAGCTCGGCGCCCTGGACCTGGCCACCGGCACCGAGACGTGGCGCACCCGCACCGCGCTCGACCCCCGCCTGCTCGTGTCCCACCGGCTCGTGGTGTCCGGCGCGGGCACGTACGGGGTGCTCGACGCCTCTGACGGCCGCAAGCTCTGGTCGGTCGACACGGGTGACGCGCTCGCGTGGCCGCCGCTCTCCGACGGGACGCTCGTGCTGGGTACCGGCTCGTCGCCGGACGGCAAGCCCGAGCTCTGGGGGCGCGGGCTCTCCGACGGGGTGCGGTACTGGGCGGTCCCGCTGCCCGAGCACGTGCGGCACGTCGACGCCGTGGGCGGCCACCTCGTGGTGCGCACGCCGAACGACCTGATCGCGTACGGCTGACCCGCGGTGGCGACCACCGGGCTCAAGGCCCCCATGCAGCGCGTGCGGCTCGACGAGGACGAGCGGGCGAGCGTCGCGGACCCGCCCTCCGGCCCCCAGCGGCTGCGCGGGTGGGTGGCCCGCCGACCAGGTCGGGCGGCGGCGGCGGTCGTCGCGACGGTGGTCGTGCTGGCGACGGTCGTCGTGGGCGCACCGCGGTGGGCCGCCGACCAGGAGCGTGCCGCGGTGCTGGGCGCGGCGGCGTTCCCGGGTGCCGTCCGGTCGCTCGCGGACCCGCCCGGGGTGCGGTGGACGACGGCCGTCGACGGGTCCGTGGTGCCCCTGCTGGTGGGCGACGTGATCGTGGCCGTCGGGGCGACGACGGCCGGCCGGCAGATCGTCGGGCTGGACGTCGTCGACGGGCAGCAGCGCTGGTCGGTGTCCCTGGCCGACCATCCCGCGCCCGAGAACGTGCTGTGCCGGCCGCTCGAGGGGCACCTCGCGTGCGTGGTGGGGCCGGCGCCGCCGTCCGACCGGCGCGTGCTGGTCCCCGGGGACACCAACGGCGACGACGGGACCGCGGTGCTGCTGGTCCTCGACCCCGTCGACGGGACGGTGCTGCACCGCAGCGACATCGGGGGCTGGGTGGTCGCGACGGCGCAGGCCGGCTCCGACCTCGTCGTGGCGACGTACGCCTGGGGCATGCTCACCGTGCGTCGGCTCGACCCGGCGACCGGGGCGGTGCGGTGGCAGACGCAGCGCTGGTCCACCTTCCAGTCGGCGTCGAACGGCCGCGTGTCGCTCGTCGCGGCCGCGGGGCTCGTCCTCGCCGCGGGCAACGACGTGACCCTCGTGCTCGACGCGGCGTCGGGGGAGCGGCTGCCGCGGCCGGCCGGCGCGACGGTCGAGGACCAGACCCGGCTGCTCGAGGACGGCACGCTCGTGCGCACGCGCTACCGGCTCCGCGACGCCGGCGTCGACGCGATCTCCCAGCTCTCGACTGGCCGCGGCGAGCCGTGGGCCTCGGTGCGCGGGGTGCTCGTGGCGCCGACGGTGAGCGACGGGTCGTCCGGCCTCGTCTTCGCGGCGGGCGGCCTCACGTCCGGCGGGCGCGTCCGGGCGTACGACCGGGGCACCGCCGAGCAGGTCTGGCTGGCCTCGGCCCCCGCGCCCGAGGTCGTGGTCGACGCCGCCGGACGCGTGGTGCTGCGGGGCGGGGGAGCCCTGGTGGGGCTGGATGCGGCGACCGGCAAGGAGGCCTGGACGCACGCGTTCGGGCCGTCGATCGGCCGCGCGTTCACGGACGGTCGCCGGGTCGCCGTCGAGCACGACACCTCCGACGGCACCCCGGTGCTGAGCGCCGTGGCCCTCGACGACGGCGCGGCGGCGTGGGAGGTCCCGGTGCCCGCCGGGACGACGCGGGTGGTCCGGCTGGGCAGCCACCTGTACGCCCTCGGCGACGACGCGCTGGTGGCGCTGCGCTGAGACGCGGTTGCGTGGCGCCCGGACGATGGGGGTAACGTGACGTCGTGCTCGCAGTCACCCTCCTTCTTCGTTGCCGCGACGAGGCCCTCTAGGCCGCATCCTCGTCGCGGTGTCGTGTGTGCCGGCTGACCCCCCGCCGAACCGCCCGAAGGACGAGAAGACCATGACCTACCTGGAGACGAGCGCACAGCAGCCGTCGTCGATGCCGGTGCACAAGTACCGCCCCTTCCACGAGCAGATCCGCGTGGACCTCCCCGACCGCCGCTGGCCCGACGCGCGAGCGACGAAGGCGCCCCGCTGGTGCGCGGTCGACCTGCGCGACGGCAACCAGGCGCTGATCGAGCCGATGAACCCCGCGCGCAAGCTCGAGATGTTCGAGCTGCTGGTGCAGATGGGCTTCAAGGAGATCGAGGTCGGCTTCCCGTCCGCCTCGCAGACCGACTTCGACTTCGTGCGGATGCTCATCGAGGAGGACCGCATCCCGGACGACGTCGTCATCCAGGTGCTGACCCAGGCACGTGAGCACCTGATCGAGCGGACGTACGAGGCCATCGCGGGCGCCAAGCAGGCGATCGTGCACCTGTACAACTCGACGTCGACCCTGCAGCGCGAGGTCGTGTTCCGTTCCGACGAGGACGGCATCGTCGACATCGCGGTCTCGGGCGCCCGGTTCTGCAAGAAGTTCGAGGAGCTGGTCCCCGACACGGACGTGTACTACGAGTACTCGCCCGAGTCGTACACCGGCACCGAGCTGGAGTACGCGCTGCGCATCTGCAACGCCGTGCTGGAGGTCCTCGAGCCGACGCCCGACCGCAAGGTGATCATCAACCTGCCGGCTACGGTCGAGATGGCGACGCCCAACGTCTACGCGGACTCGATCGAGTGGATGAGCCGGAACCTGCGGTACCGGGAGAGCGTCGTCCTGTCGCTGCACCCGCACAACGACCGCGGCACGGCCGTCGCGGCGGCGGAGCTGGGCTACCTGGCCGGCGCGGACCGCATCGAGGGCTGCCTGTTCGGCAACGGCGAGCGCACCGGCAACGTCGACCTGGTGACGCTCGGCATGAACCTGTTCAGCCAGGGCATCGACCCGCAGCTGGACTTCTCCGACATCGACCACATCCGCCGCACGGTCGAGCGCTGCAACCAGCTGCCCGTCGGCGAGCGTCACCCGTACGGCGGCGACCTGGTGTTCACGGCCTTCTCCGGCTCCCACCAGGACGCCATCAAGAAGGGCCTGACCGCGATGGAGGTCGCGGCCGAGCGGCAGGGCAAGTCCATCGACGACCTGGTCTGGGCCGTCCCGTACCTGCCCATCGACCCGAAGGACGTCGGCCGGTCCTACGAGGCGATCATCCGCGTGAACTCCCAGTCCGGGAAGGGCGGCATCAGCTACCTGATGAAGTCCGAGAAGGACCTCGACCTGCCGCGCCGGCTGCAGATCGAGTTCTCGCAGGTGGTGCAGCGGCACACCGACCAGCACGGCACCGAGGTCACGGCCGACGAGCTCTGGCACATCTTCAACGACGAGTACCTGCCCGTCGAGCCGGGCAGCCCGTTCGCCCCGTGGGGTCGCTTCTCACTGCGTGGCACGCGGGGGACCAGCGTCGAGGACGGGCCGGACACGCTGGAGGTGGACCTCGTCGACCGCGGCGTGCCCCGCACCCTGCAGGGCTCCGGCAACGGGCCGGTCGCCGCGTTCGTCGCGGCCGTGAAGTCCCTCGGGGTCGACGTGGCGGTGCTGGACTACGCCGAGCACGCGCTCTCGTCGGGCGGCGACGCCACCGCGGCCGCGTACGTGGAGTGCGCGATCGGCGACGAGATCCTCTGGGGCGTCGGCATCGACCCCTCGATCACCACCGCCTCGCTCAAGGCGATCATCTCGGCCGTCAACCGGCACGAGCGCTGACGGGTCGACCCCCGCGGACCAGCCCCGCGCGACGGCGACGCCACCCGCCGTCCGGGGCGCGCCCGGTCGTCCGTCGGCAACCCCGACCCGCCCGGCGCGCCGCCCGCGCCGCCGACCCTCGCTCGCCTGCCCGTCACCACCCCCGACGGGCGCGAGCCGACGAGGCGTCGGCGGCGCGGCCGGTCGACCTCGGCCGGCGGCACCGGGCTACGGTGGCTGCCGTGCGCTTCCAGGTCGTCCCCGCCGCCTACCTCGTCCTCCGACGTGGTGGCGAGGTCCTGCTCCAGCTGCGGCGGGGCACCGGCTACATGGACGGGTACTGGGCCTGCGCGGCGGCCGGGCACGTCGAGCGCGGCGAGTCGGTGACCGCCGCCGCGACCCGCGAGGCGCGCGAGGAGCTCGGCATCGAGGTCGCCGCCACCGACCTCGCCGGACTCACCGGCATGCACCGCACGAACGGCACCGGGGCGCCGATCGACGAGCGCGTCGACTGGTTCTTCGCGTGCGAGCGGTGGACCGGGGACCCCGCGCTCCAGGAGCCGGACAAAGCCGCCGACCTGCGCTGGTTCTCGCTCGGCGCGCTGCCCGAGCCTGTCGTGCCGCACGAGCGCGCGGTGCTCGAGGCGCTCGCCGACGGCGCGGTGCCGGCGGTCATGACGTTCGGCTTCTGACGCGCATCCTGCCTGTCAGTCGAACGCCAAGATGTGGACAAACCTGGCAGATCGAACAGGTGTTCGATAGACTCTGTTCGTGACCTCCACTCAGCCCGCCGCGCCGCGTCGCATCGACGCGGACACGATCGAGCGCTGGCGCCACGAGCTGATGCAAGGTGGCGGCGTCGCAGGGCCGGGTGCGGCGCTCGTGGACCTGCTCGCCGCGCTGGAGGATCTCAAGTCCGCGGCGTGCGCGCTCCAGGCGGAGGCGGCGGTCGAGCTCGACCGCGCGGAACGCGACCGGCAGGCGCTCGCGGGTGTGCCGGCGCGGCGGCGCGGCTTGGGTGTCGCGGCCCAGGTGGGCCTCGCACGCCGGGAGTCTCCGCACCGAGGCGCGGCGCTGCTGGGCGCGGCGAAGGTATGGATCGCCGAGATGCCGCACACGTTCGGTGCTCTTCGGGCGGGGTGGCTCACCGAGCACCGCGCGATGCTGCTGGTCCAGGAGACCGCCTGCTTGGAGATCGAGGACCGCCGCGAGGTGGACGCCCTGCTCTGCGCCGACCCCTCGGGGCTGGTGGGGATCGGGACGCGTCAGCTCGTCGCATCGGCGCGGGCGCACGCGGCGCGGCTCGACCCCGCCGCGGTCGTGCGGCGCGCCCGGCGTGCCGAGTCGGAGCGCTGCGTGACCCTGCGGCCCGCCCCGGACACGATGACCTACCTCACGGCGCTGCTCCCCGTCGCGCAGGGTGTCGCGGCCTACGCGGCGCTGAGTCGGGCGGCCGACGCGGCGGCGGTGGTCCCGGACGGAGGACCCGCGGGATCCGCTGCGAGCGACGACGGTCCGGCAGGCGCGCGACGAGGTCGCGGGCAGATCATGGCGGACACCCTCGTCGAGCTGGTCACCGGTCAGTCGAGCGCGTCAGCGGTCCCCGTCACGGTGAACCTCGTGCTCAGCGACGCCGCGCTGCTCGGCGCGGGGCACGAGTCCGGGCATCTGGCCGCTGGGGGCCCGGTGCCCGCGCAGGTCGCCCGCGAGCTCGTGGCCGCCGGGGTCGATGCCGACGCCGCGTGGCTGCGGCGGCTGTACGCCGATCCTGGTGGCGACCTGGTGGCGATGACCTCCCGGGCGCGGTTCCATCCCGAGGGCCTGGCCGAGTTCCTGCGGATCCGCGACCAGGGAGTCTGCCGGACGCCGTACTGCGGTGCCCCGGTCCGGCACATCGATCACATCGTCCCGGCGGCAGCCGGTGGCCCGACGACGGCGGAGAACGGCGAAGGGCTCTGCGTCGCCTGCAACCTGGCCAAGGAGGCGCCGGGGTGGTCGCGCCGGCCGGTCCAGCGGGCAGGGCCTGGTCACCCGGTCCTGACCACGACGCCAACCGGGCACGAGTACCTCAGTCGCGCCCCGAACCCGCCTGTGCCGATCGGGCCGGTGCCTGGTGGCAGCGAGCGTCGGTCGGCGATCGGTGTGCGGTCCGCGATCGATGTCTGCTTCGCGGAGCTCGTCGCCGACCTCGTGGCGTGACCGGTGTCGGGCACGCCGCGCTCCGTGACGTCCCCCCGGGGCCGTCGCGACTCCGCCGCCCGATCCGCCGCCGGCCGCCCCGCGCGCCGACGCGGACTGTGGGTGGCGCGGGGGACAATGACCCGGTGAGCCTCTACCGCGACGAGGCGATCGTGCTGCGCACCCACAAGCTGGGGGAGGCCGACCGCATCGTCACCCTCCTGACCCGGTCGCACGGCAAGGTCCGTGCCGTCGGCAAGGGCGTGCGTCGCACCTCGTCGAAGTTCGGCTCGCGGCTCGAACCGTTCATGTACGTCGACCTCCAGCTGAGCACCGGCCGCAACCTCGACATCGTCACGCAGGCCGAGACGCTCGGGCCGTTCGGGCGCCGGATCTGCGAGGACTACACCCTCTACACGGCCGGCACGGTGATGCTGGAGACGGCGGACCGGCTGGTCGAGGCCGAGCACGAGCCCTCGCTGCAGCAGTACTGGCTGCTGGTCGGGGCGGTGAAGGCGCTCGCCTACCGTGAGCACGCGCCGGGCCTGATCCTCGACTCGTACCTGCTTCGGGCGCTCGCGACGGCCGGCTGGGCGCCCAGCTTCACCGACTGCGCGCGCTGCGGCGAGCCCGGCCCGCACTCCGCATTCGCGGTGGCGTCGGGCGGCGCCGTCTGCCGCGCGTGCCGGCCTCCGGGCGCTGCGGCGCCTGCGCCCGAGACGTTCGCGCTCCTGGCCGCGCTGCTCGAGGGAGACTGGTCCGTCGCCGACGCGAGCGCCGAGCGGCACCGCGGCGAGGGCAACGGACTGGTCGCCGCGTTCTGCCAGTTCCACCTCGAGCGCCAGCTGCGCTCGCTGCCGATGGTCGAGAGGGTCTGAATGCCGGTCCCACCCCCGCCGCACCCGAGCGGCGAGCGCGCCCCCGCGATCCCGCGCGAGTTCGTGCCGCGGCACGTCGCCGTCGTCATGGACGGCAACGGCCGCTGGGCCAACGCGCGCGGGCTGCCGCGCACCGCCGGGCACGCGGCGGGAGAGGCGTCGCTGCTCGACGTCGTCGCCGGAGCGATCGAGGTGGGCGTCGAGTACATCTCGGCGTACGCGTTCTCCACCGAGAACTGGTCCCGGTCGCCCGACGAGGTCCGCTTCCTCATGGGGTTCAACCGGGACGTCCTGCGGCGCCGGCGGGACCTCATGAACTCGTGGGGCGTCCGGGTGCGCTGGGCGGGCCGCCGCCCGAGGCTGTGGCGCTCGGTGATCACCGAGCTGGAGACGGCCGAGGAGCTCACGAAGAACAACTCCACGGTGACCCTGACCATGTGCGTGAACTACGGCGGCCGGGCCGAGATCGCCGACGCCGCGCAGGCCATCGCGCGCGAGGTCGCGGCGGGCCGCGTGAAGCCCGACAAGGTCAACGAGAAGCTGTTCGCCCGCTACCTCGACGAGCCCGACCTGCCCGACGTCGACCTGTTCCTGCGCTCGTCGGGCGAGCAGCGGACGTCGAACTTCATGATCTGGCAGGCGGCCTACGCGGAGCTGGTGTTCCTCGACGAGCCCTGGCCGGACGTGGACCGACGGCACCTGTGGCGGGCGGTCGAGACGTACGCCCGGCGCGACCGGCGGTACGGCGGGGCGGTCGACCGGGCGGCTCAGCCCCCGGCCTGACGCACCGCGATCCGGTCCCGCCGGAGCGCTACTCCACGCCGGCGATGAGCTCCCGGAGGGCGGCGACGTGCGCGCTCAGGGCCTTGCGACCGACCGCCGTGAGCGAGATCCACGTGGTCCGGCGCTGCAGGTGGACGCCCTTGCGGCTGGTGACGTAACCGACGTCGGACAGGGCGGCCACGTGCTTCGACAGGACCGAGTCGCTGACGTCCAGCCGGTCGCGCAGGGTCGAGAACTCCGCCTCCGAGACCGCCGTGAGCATCGTCATGAGCTTCAGCCGGGCAGGCGAGTGGATGGCGGCGTCGAGCTCGGCCATCATCGACCGATCAGCAGCAGCGCGAGGCCGGCGAGGGCGACGACGACCAGGCAGACCAGCCAGGCGGCGGACTCGCCGCGGCTGTGCGCGGAGGGGTCGGACCGGTAGAGCCGCACCCAGCGGCGGCCGCTCAACGCGTAGGCCACGCCCCCGGCGACCGAGCACACGACGACGAGAGCCCACTGCGCCTCGAACGCCGCCCAGATCGCGCCGCCGAGCCCGAGGGCGTACGAGACGGACGCCGCGGTCGCGGTCCCGCCGACGACGCGGCTGGCGAGTCCGCTGACCCACAGGCCGTTCAGCCGTCGGAACCGGCGGAGCTGGACGAAGGCAACCACGGCGAGGACGAGGATCCCGGCCTCGACCATAAACACGGGCCGCGGGCCCACCCCGGCCAGGGCGAGGGCGGTCGTGCCGATCTGCAGCGCGACCGCCGCCCCGATCGAGGTGTGGAAGTACGAGGGCAGCGCGACGTCGTGGGCGAGCCGTTCGCGCGAGTGCTCGGCCTCGGCAAGGGCCGCCGCTGCGTCGTCAGGACTCGGGGCACCATCCACAGTTTCCATGGTGGAAAGTATGAATCGAACTTTCCAACTTGGCAAGTATGGATCGCGCGCTACTCCGCGATGCTCGCCGGCACCGGCTCCGCCGCGCGACGCACCCGGCGGCGCCGGACCGCCCAGCCGACGACGACGACCACCACGAGCACGGCGGCGGCGAGGGCCCACGGCGACCGCGCGAGCAGGGTGAGCGCACCCCAGACCGCGCCGAACCCGATCGTCGCCCAGACCACGGCCCACACGAGCGCGCCGGGGATCGAGGCGAGCGTGAAGCGCAGGTAGGGCATCTTGAGCAGGCCGGACGCGGCGAACACCGCCGTCTGCACCCCCACGGTCAGGTAGGCCAGCGTGACCGCGACCGGGCCCCAGCGCCGTACGAGGTCGAGCCCGCGCTGCGCGCTGCTGGTGCCGGTCCAGGCCTCGAGCCGGCGGACGGACGCGTGCCACCAGCCCGGTGCGCGCTCCTGCTCGTCCACCGCCCGGGCGCCGCGGACGACGCCCCGCCCGGCCCAGTAGGTGGCGTGCGAGCGGGCCATCACGATGACGAACAGCCCGGCGACGGCAAGCCCGATCGGCACACTGCCGAGGTGGTAGGCGTCGCGGGGGTCCACGACCCGATCCTAGGGGGTCGGTGAGGGTCGCCTAACCGCGGCCTCGTCGTCGTCGGCGACGTCGTGCACGTCGTCCACGAGCAGCACGTCGTCGACCATGTCGGGGTGCGGGTCGCGCGGGGGCTGCGGGCGGGAGAACAGCGGGCGCAGCGTGGCCGCCACGGCGTACACCAGGATGGCGAGGACGACGATGGTCGCGCCCGGCGGGATGTCCTGCCAGTACGTGAGCACCAGCCCGGCCACGCTGACGACGACGCCGATCACGCTGGCCAGGGTCATCGTGCGGCCGAACGAGCGGGCGAACAGCTGCGCGATGGCCACGGGCACGATCATCAGCGCGCTGACCAGCAGCAGGCCGACCACGCGCATCGCGATGGTGACCGTGAGGGCGGCGATCACCGCGACCACCATGGACAACGCCCGCACGGGCAGGCCGCTGGCGCGCGCGAACTCCTCGTCGTGGCTCACGGCGAACAGCGCGGTGCGCAGGCCGAGCCCGACGCCCAGCACGACCACCGCGAGCCCGGCGGTCCACCAGAGGTCCGCGGTCGACACGGTCGAGATTGAGCCAAACAGGTAGCTGATGAGGTTGGCGTTGGTGCCGCCGGCGACCTTGATCAGCAGCACGCCACCCGCGATGCCGCCGTAGAACATGAGCGCGAGGGCCAGGTCGCCGCTGGTGCGGCCGCGCTCGCGCACGAGCTCGATGACCACGGAGCCGACGATGGCCGCGACGACCGCGCCCGGCACGGCGAGCGCGTCCTGCGGCACCAGCCCGGCCCAGCTGCCGACGAGCCAGCCGAGCGCGACGCCGGTGAGCGCGACGTGCCCGATGCCGTCCCCCATGAGGGCCATGCGGCGCTGCACGAGGAAGGTGCCGACGACCGGGGCGGCCGCGCCGACGAGGACGGCCGCGAGCAGCGCCCGCTGCATGAGCGGCGAGGTGAGCAGCTCGACCACCTGGTCCCACGCGGTCACGGGTTCACCTCCACGGACAGGGACGGCCCGGTGCGCGGGGGCTCGGGGTCGGGGTGCGCGTGCGTGTGGTCGTGCCACTCGCCGGCGTGCTCGCCGCGGGCGCGGGGCGGTGCGCCGTCGTGCGCGACGCGGCCGTGCCGCAGCACGACCGCGCGGTCGATCAGCGGCGCGAACGGACCGAGCTCGTGCAGGATCACGACGACGGTGGTGCCGGCGTCGTGCAGGCGGCTGATCGTGTCGACGAACGTGGCCTGCGTGGGGATGTCGATCCCGGACGTGGGCTCGTCGAGCACCAGCAGGTCGGGGTTGCGGACCAGCGCGCGGGCGATGAGCACGCGCTGCTGCTGGCCGCCGGACATCTCCTGCACGCGCTGGTGCGTGCGGTCGCCCAGGCCGACGTCGGTCAGGGCGTCGAGGACCCGACGGCGGTGCCCCCGAGGCGGGCGCAGCGACCGGCCGTGCAGCAGCCCGGACGTCACCACCTCGGACGCGGTGGCGGGGACGCCCGCGGCGGCGGGGAGACGCTGCGGCACGTACCCGACGCGGTGCCACGGCGCCGACGGACCGAGGTCGGTGCCGAAGAGGCGGACGTCGCCCGTGGTCCGGGGGAGCACGCCGAGCAGCGTCCGCACGAGCGTCGACTTGCCCGACCCGTTGGCCCCGAGCAGGGCGAGCACCTCGCCGGCGGGCACCGCGAGGTCGATCCCGTCGAGGATGGGCTGCCCGCCGAGCGTCACGCCCAGGCCGGTGGCCTCGATCACGGGGGTGCTCACGAGCAGGACAATGCCATGCGGAGGGCGTCGAGGTTGCGCTCGGCGACGGAGAAGTAGTCGTCGGCCGGGTCCGCGAGCCCCTCGATGGGGTCCAGGACGGCGCTCCGGATCCCGAGGTCGCCGGCCAGCGTCTCCGAGACCTTCGGGCTCACCAGGCTCTCGAAGAAGATCGTGCCGACGTGCTGGTCGCGGACGATCTTCTCGACCGCGGCAAGCCGGGCGGGCGAGGGCTCGGCCTCGGGGTCGATGCCGGAGATGCCGACCTGGTGCAGGTCGTAACGGTCCGCCAGGTACCCGAACGCCTCGTGCGAGGTGACGAACGTGCGGGTCTCGCACTGCGCCAGGCCGGCGGAGTAGGCCGCGTCGAGGTCCTCGAACCGCTGCGTCAGCGCCGCGGCGTTCGCGGCGTACGTGTCGGCGCCGTCCGGGTCGATCGCGCTGAGCTGCGCGGCGACGTCGTCGACGACCGCCGGCATCCTGCTGGGGTCGAGCCAGAAGTGCGGGTCCAGGGCCCCGTGCTCGTCGGCCTCGGCGGCGCCGTCCTCGTGGCTGTGCTCCTCGGCGGGCGTCATGAGCGTGGTGTCGTCGGCGGCGTCCACCACGTGCGCCGGGGAGGTCAGGGCGACGGCGTCGTCGACCGCGGCCTGGAACCCCGAGAGGTAGACCACCAGGTCGGCGCCGTCGATCCGGGAGACCTGCGCGGGGGAGAGCTCGACGTCGTGCGGCTCCGCCCCGGGCGGCGTCAGCGACCGCACGGTCACGCGGTCGCCCCCCACCTGCTCGGCGACGAGCTGCAGCGGGTAGAACGAGGCCATCACGTCGACGGTGCCCTCCGCGACCCCCGGCGTGGCGCCGGCGGCGCAGCCGGTCAGCAGCAGGGGTGCGAGGGCGAGCAGGGCTCGTCGCCGGAGCGCGATGGACATGACGATCATTCTCAGTTAGACGAGAACGGTTGTCAAAACGGCCGCGGCCACCGACGGGTAGCCTGGGCAGCGCCTCAACCGCGGCGACCATCGCCGTGGTCCACCCGCCCGCGACACCCAGCCGCGGGCGCCACCACCCTGGAGTGATCGATCGTGGCTGCACCCTCCCGCCTGGACTCCGTCGTCTCCCTCGCCAAGCGGCGCGGGTTCGTCTTCCCGAGCGGTGAGATCTACGGCGGTACCCGGTCGGCCTGGGACTACGGACCGCTGGGCGTCGAGCTCAAGGAGAACATCAAGCGCCAGTGGTGGCGCACGATGGTGACCGGCCGCGACGACATCGTCGGCCTCGACTCGTCGGTGATCCTGCCGCGCCAGGTCTGGGTCGCCTCCGGCCACGTCGGCGTCTTCACCGACCCGCTGACCGAGTGCCTCTCCTGCCACAAGCGGTTCCGCGAGGACCACATGCTCGAGGAGTACGAGGAGAAGAAGGGCCGCGCCCCCGAGCACGGCCTGGCCGACATCGCCTGCCCGAACTGCGGCACCCGCGGCCAGTGGACCGAGCCCCGCGACTTCAACATGATGCTCAAGACGTACCTCGGCCCGGTCGAGGACGAGTCCGGCCTGCACTACCTGCGGCCCGAGACCGCGCAGGGCATCTTCGTGAACTTCAAGAACGTGTACTCCACCGCGCGCATGCGCCCGCCGTTCGGCATCGGCCAGATCGGCAAGTCGTTCCGCAACGAGATCACGCCCGGCAACTTCATCTTCCGCACGCGCGAGTTCGAGCAGATGGAGATGGAGTTCTTCGTCGAGCCCGGCACCGACGAGACCTGGCACCAGTACTGGATCGACCAGCGCACCGACTGGTACGTCGACCTGGGCATCGACCGCGACAACCTGCGCCACTACGAGCACCCGAAGGAGAAGCTGTCGCACTACTCGAAGCGCACCGTCGACATCGAGTACCGCTTCGGCTTCCAGGGCAGCGAGTGGGGCGAGCTCGAGGGCATCGCCAACCGCACGGACTTCGACCTCAAGACGCACACCGAGCACTCGGGCCAGGACCTGTCGTTCTTCGACCAGGCCAAGAACGAGCGCTACGTGCCGTACGTCATCGAGCCCGCGGCCGGCCTGACCCGCTCGCTCATGGCGTTCCTGGTCGAGTCGTACACCGAGGACGAGGCGCCCAACACCAAGGGCGGCGTCGACGTCCGCACGGTGCTCCGGCTCGACCCGCGCCTGGCCCCGGTCAAGGCCGCGGTGCTGCCGCTGTCCCGCAACGAGGCGCTGTCGCCCAAGGCCCGCGACCTCTCCGCCGAGCTCCGCAAGAGCTGGAACGTGGAGTTCGACGACGCCGGCGCCATCGGCCGTCGCTACCGCCGCCAGGACGAGATCGGCACGCCGTTCTGCATCACGGTCGACTTCGAGACGCTCGACGACCAGGCCGTCACCATCCGCCACCGCGACGACATGACGCAGGAGCGCGTGGCCCTCGACAAGGTCACCGGCTACCTGGCGCAGCACCTCGTCGGCTGCTGACCCGGTCGGACCACGACGCCCGTCCCGCACGCGCGGGGCGGGCGTCGCCGTGTCCGCGCATGACATCCGTCATCCCCGGTCGATGACGTGCGGCGGGGGAGCGGCCCGGCCCGGACCGTCAGGATCGAGCCATGACCTTCACCGACACCCTCCCCACGCCGGCCCCGGCCGGCCCGGGACCGCTGGCGATCGAGCTGCGCGGTCTGCACAAGTCCTTCGGCGCCGTGCGCGCCGTCGACGGGATCGACCTGGCGGTCACGCCGGGTGAGGTCGTCGCGTTCCTCGGCCCCAACGGCGCGGGCAAGACGACCACGATCGACATGCTGCTCGGCCTGGCCCAGCCCGACGCGGGCTCCGTGTCGGTGCTCGGGCTCGACCCCAGCCGCGCGATCGCGGAGGGGCGGGTGTCCGCCGTCATGCAGACGGGCGGGCTGCTCAAGGACCTCACGGTGGGCGAGACGGTCGAGCTGACCGCCTCGTTCTTCCGGTCGGCGCGGACCGCGCAGGAGGTCCTGGCCCGGGCCGGGATCGCGGACATCGCCGACCGCAAGGTGGGCAAGTGCTCGGGCGGCCAGCAGCAGCGGCTGCGGTTCGCGCTCGCGCTGCTGCCCGACCCCGACGTGCTGGTGCTCGACGAGCCGACCACCGGCATGGACGTCGAGGGGCGCCGCGACTTCTGGACCGCCCTGCGGGCCGACGCCTCGCGCGGCCGGACGATCCTGTTCGCGACGCACTACCTCGAGGAGGCCGACGCCTACGCCGACCGCATCGTGCTGGTCAGCCACGGCCGGATCGTCGCCGACGGGTCCGCCGCGCAGGTGAAGAACATGGCCTCGGGCCGGCTGGTCACCGCGACCCTGCCCGACCTGACGGCCGCCGAGAGCGCCGCCCTGCGGGCCATCCCCGGCGTCCAGTCCGTCGAGCTGCGCCGCGACCGCGTACTCGTGCACACGTCGGACTCCGACGGCGTCGCGCGCCACCTGCTCACCGCCACCGCGGCGAGCGACATCGAGATCACCGCCCGCGGGCTCGAGGACGCGTTCCTCGCCCTGACGACTTCCGGGAGTGCCGCATGAGCGCCGCCGTCCTGCCCGCCACCACCACCGTCCGGGACCGCGCACCGCGGACCTCCCTGGTCAACGGCCCGTTCCTCGCCATCGAGCTGCGCCGCCTGCTGCGCAACCGCCGCACGGTCATCTTCACGCTGATCATGCCGCCGGCGTTCTTCCTCATCTTCGGCACGGCCGACGCCTACAAGACGCAGTCGGTCGGGAACGGCAACGTCACCGCCTGGATCATGGTCTCGATGGCCCTCTACGGCGCGATGCTGGCCACCACGAGCGGCGGCGCGAGCGTGTCCGTCGAGCGCTCGCAGGGGTGGACGCGCCAGCTGCGCCTGACGCCGCTGCGACCGGCCACCTACGTGTTCACCAAGGTGGCCGTCGCCATGGTGATGGGCCTGGCGGCGGTCCTCGTCGTGGCGGCCGTCGGCCTGGTCAGCGGCGCGACCGGCGACACCGGCGCGCTCGTCGCGTCCCTCGGGCTGGCCTGGGCCGGCTCGGTGGTCTTCGCCGCCTTCGGCCTGTTCATGGGGTACCTGCTCCCGGCCGAGAACGTCATGCAGATCCTCGGCCCGGTGCTCGCGCTGCTGGCCTTCGCGGGCGGCCTGTTCGTCCCGCTCGGCGAGGGCCTGTTCGCGGACATCGCCAAGGTGGTCCCCACCTATGGCCTGGCCGAGATCGTGCGGGCGCCCCTCACGGGGGACGCGCCGAGCATCTGGGCCGTGATCAACGTGGTCGGGTGGGCCGCGGTGTTCGTCGGCGGCGCGGCGTGGCGGTTCCGCCGCGACACGGCGCGCGTGTGACCAGCACCTCGGACGAGGGGCCGCGCCGTCGCCCCGCTACCGTGAACGCCGTGAGGCGACGCACGGAGCGGGGCGACGGCACGGGCGTGCGCGACGAGCACTGGCCCAGCTGGGGCGGTCGGCTCGCGTACGCGTCGGAGGCCGACGGGATCGCGCGACCGCGCACGCGGCGGGTCATGCGAGTGGTCGGCCCGGCCATGGGGATCGTGTGGGCCGTCTTCCTGCTCCAGCCGTGGCAGGCGGCCTGGGACGCGCCCCACGACGTCGAGCGGATCCTGTCGCTGGTCGCGATCGCCGCCCTGGCCGTCAGCTTCGCGTGGGTGGTGCTCACGCAGGCGGGCCCGCACCGCGGGCGGTCGCCGGACCCCCGCAGCGCGTTCATCCTGCTCCAGCAGCTGGTCCTCGTCGCGGTCTCCTGCCTGGCCGCCGACGAGCAGGGCTTGGTCGGGCTGGTCTTCGTGTGCGTGTCCGCGGTGTTCCTGCTGCGCGACCCCCGCGCGCTGCTGGTGCCGGTGTTCGCCGCGGTCGTCGTGCTCGTGGTGCCGCGGATCGTGCCGGGCTGGCAGACGATCGACGACCTGATCATCTCGGTGTTCCTGGCCTCGGTCGCCGTCTACGGGTTCACGCAGCTGGTCCAGCGCAACCGGCAGCTGGCCCTGGCGCAGGACGAGGTCGCGGTGCTTGCGGTGGAGCGGGAGCGCGAGCGGATCGCGCGCGACATGCACGACATCCTCGGGCACAGCCTGACCGTGATCGCGGTCAAGGCCGAGCTCGCCGGCAAGATGTTCGACGTTGACGCCGACCGGGCACGGGCCGAGATCGCGGAGGTGCAGGGTCTGGCGCGTGCTGCGCTCGCGGACGTGCGCGGCATGGTGTCGGCCACGCGCGCGGTGACCCTCGCCGGCGAGCTGGCCGGCGCGCGGCAGGCCCTCGACTCGGCGGGCGTGGAGGCGGACGTGCCCGGCACCGTCGACCAGGTGCCGGACGACCTGCGCGAGCTCTTCGCCTGGGCGGTGCGCGAGGGCACCACCAACGTGCTGCGCCACGCCGCCGCGAGCCGCGTCCGGGTCACCATGACGGGAGACACCCTGATCGTCGACGACGACGGCTACGGCCCGGCGAACGCCGACCTGGTGCCCGGCAACGGCCTGCGCGGCCTGACCGAGCGGGCCCGCGAGTCCCGGGCACGGGTCGAGGTCACCGCGAGCCCGCTGGGCGGGTACCGGCTGCTGGTCACCACCAAGGACGCGCGATGATCCGGCTCCTGCTGGCCGACGACCAGGCGCTCGTCCGCGGCGCGCTCGCCGCGCTGCTCGACCTCGAGTCGGACCTCACGGTCGTCGCCCAGGTCGGTCGCGGCGACGAGGTGCTCGAGGCCGCCCGCGAGCACGCGGCCGACGTCGCCCTGCTCGACGTCGAGATGCCGGGCCTCGACGGCATCGCCGCCGCCGCGGAGCTCAAGGCCCGGTACCCCGCGTGCCGCTCGCTCATCGTCACCACCTTCGGCCGCCCCGGCTACGTCCGCCGGGCGCTCGACGCCGGGGCCAGCGGCTTCGTCGTCAAGGACACCCCCGCCGAGCAGCTGGCCGACGCGGTGCGGCGCGTGCACCGCGGGTTGCGCGTGATCGACCCGGACCTCGCGGTCGAGTCGCTCACCGTGGGCACCAGCCCGCTGACCGACCGCGAGCGCGACGTGCTCGTCGTCGCCGCCCATGGTGGGACGGTCGCGGACATCGCCCGCGAGACTTTCCTCTCGGAGGGCACGGTGCGCAACTACCTGTCCGCGGCCATGGGCAAGACAGGCGCCCGGACGCGGGCGGAAGCGGTGCGGCTGGCGCAGGAGTACGGCTGGCTGCTGGGCTGAGCGGCGCATGGGGGACAATGGGTGCATGACCCTGACGACTCCTGCGGCCCCGGCGCGCCCCGGCGCCGTGCTGCCGCCGTTGCGCATCGGTCCGCTGACCATCGACACCCCGGTGGTCCTGGCGCCCATGGCGGGCGTCACCAACGCCGCCTTCCGCCGCCTGTGCCGCGAGTCCGGCGCCGGGCTGTACGTCGCCGAGATGGTCACGTCCCGCGCGCTGGTCGAGCGCGGCGAGGAGTCGATGCGGATCATCTCGCACGAGCCCGACGAGCGGCCGCGGTCCGTCCAGGTCTACGGCGTCGACCCGGCGACCGTCGGAGCCGCCGTGCGGCTCATCGCCTCCGAGGACCGCGCCGACCACGTCGACCTCAACTTCGGCTGCCCGGTGCCCAAGGTCACGCGCCGCGGCGGGGGAGCCGTCCTGCCCTGGAAGCGGGACCTCTTCCGCAACATCGTCACGGCCGCCGTCGACGCCGCCAGCCCGTACGGCGTCCCGGTCACGGTGAAGATGCGCAAGGGCATCGACGACGACCACCTGACCTACCTCGAGGCCGGCCTGGTCGCGCAGGAGGTCGGCGTCGCGGCCGTCGCGCTGCACGCCCGCACCGCCGCCGACTACTACTCCGGCACGGCTGACTGGGACGCGATCGCGCAGCTCAAGCAGGCCGTGACCGACGTCCCGGTGCTGGGCAACGGCGACATCTGGTCGGCCGAGGACGCGCTCGAGATGGTCGCCCAGACCGGCTGCGACGGCGTCGTCGTCGGCCGCGGCTGCCAGGGCCGACCGTGGCTGTTCGCCGACCTCGCGGCCGCGTTCGCGGGGTCGGACGAGCGGATCACGCCCGGGCTCGGCTACGTCGCGACGATCGTCCGCCGGCACGCCGAGCTGATGGTCGAGCACTTCGGCGACGAGGGCAAGGCGCTGCGCGAGATGCGCAAGCACATGGCCTGGTACTTCAAGGGCTACGTCGTCGGCGGCGAGACCCGGGCCGCGCTCGGGCTGGTGTCGACCATGGCCGAGCTCGACGAGCGCCTCGCCCGCCTCGACCTCGACCAGGGCTACCCGGGTGCGGGCGCCGAGGGGCAGCGCGGCCGGGCCGGCTCGCCCAAGCGACCGCTCCTGCCATACGGCTGGCTCGACTCGCGCGAGCTGTCCGAGGAGTTCGCCAAGGCGCTGCACGAGGCCGAGCTGAGCGTCTCCGGCGGCTGACCCCGGCGTGAGACGATCCGGGCGACGACGACGCCCGGGAGGCGACCGATGCTGCTCGAGATCGCGCCGCTGGCCCTCGGCATCGCCGCCTCGCCGTTCCCGGTGATCCCGGCCATCCTCCTGCTGTTCACGCCGCGACCTCGCGCCGCCGGAGGGGCCTTCCTCCTCGGCTGGGCGGTCGGCATCGCGGCGTCGTGCGGTGTCGCCGCCGCGGTGGCCTCGTTCGTCGAGCTCCACGAGACGACGCCCACCTGGGTCCCGTGGACCAAGCTCGCGCTCGGTGTGCTGCTGCTCGCGCTCGCCGCGCGGCAGTGGCTCTCGCGCGGGTCGAAGGCCGAGCCGGCCTGGATGGCCGCGCTGAGCGACGCCGGGCCGGCGGCCGCGGTGCGCTGGGGCCTGCTCCTGTCCGCGGGCCAACCCGAAGATCCTGGTGCTCGCCGCGGCGGGCGGGTTGGCGATCGGCGCCGCCGACCTGACCGGTGCCCGGTCGGCGACGGCCGTGGTGGCCTTCACCGCGATCGCGTCGTGCACGGTGGCGCTGCCGTGGCTGCTCTTCGTCGTGCGGGGACCGCGGATCCTCGGCCCGCTCGGTCGCGCCCGGGACTGGCTGCGGGCCCACAGCGGCGCGGTGATGGCCGCGGTCCTCGGGGTGATCGGCGCCCTGCTCGTCGCGGAGGGTCTCGCCGGCGTGGTCTAGGGGCGGGCGGCGCGGACCCCACGCTGCACGCATCCATGTGGGCATCCATCCCGCGTCGCGAGCGCGCGGGTCACAGGCGACGGACCGCCACGCTCCTCGCGAGCTCGTCGACGCTGTCGACCGTGGCGGTCGGTGCGCCGAGGTCGCGGGTCGTGACCGCGAGCGCTCCCGTCGCGGACGCGCGCGCGAGCGCGCACTCGACCGCCAGCCCGTCGAGGACCCCGGAGATCAGCCCGGCGAGGAACGCGTCGCCGGCGCCGTTGGTGTCCACCGCCTCGGCCACGGGCGTGGCCGGCACCTCGATCCAGCCGTCGGCGTCCAGCGCGAGGGCACCCGCCGCGCCGTCGGTGCAGACCGCGAGCCGGCAGCCGCGGGCGACCGCGCCCGCGAGGTAGGCGCGCCGGTCGGCCAGGCTCGCGGCACTGACCAGCAGCACGTCCGCCGCGGCGACGAAGTCGCGGGGGTAGCCGGCGACGCCGTCGTCGTCGTGCACGTCGCACCAGACGGGGACGCCGGCGGCGCGGGCGGCGTCCAGGAGCGGACGGCTGTGGTCGGCCAGGTCGAGGACGGCGACGTCCACGCCGTCGAACGACGGCACGGCGCCCGGCTCCGGGTTCGGCAGCTCGAGGTAGACGGACACGCGCGAGCCGTCGTCGGCCATGAGGTTGACGTGCCGCTCGGTGCGAGCGACGCCCTGCGCGACCAGGTCGATGCGCGGGTGCGCCAGGGCGGCGCGGACGAGTCCTCCCTCGCGGTCGTCGCCCAGCGCGGTGCGGAGCGTGACGTCGACGCCGAGCGCCGCCAGCGTCAGCGCCTTGCCGGCCGAGGTCCCGCCGAGCCCGTCGTGGTGGCTGCTCGCGAACAGGGTCTGCGAGCGCGGCTCGGGCAGGGCCGCGAGGCGGATGAGGGTGTTCCAGGACGCGGGACCGTTGACCAGGACGCGAGGCACGCGGCCCACCCTAGGAGCGGCGTGGTGGTCCTCAGCACGACACTCCGCCAGGGATCATGGTCGCCGTGAACGTGACGACGAGGTCCCGCGGCCTCTCCCTGCTCAGCCTGGTCGTGCTCGCCGTCCTGACGGCCGTGAGCCTGTGGACCGTCTGGCCCCCGGCCCCGGCCCCCGCCGACGCTCCCGCCGACGAGTTCAGCGCGCAGCGCGCGTTCCAGCACGTCGAGGCCGTCGGCCAGGAGGTCCACCCGGCCGGCAGCCCGGCCGCGGGCGACGTCCGCGCGCACATCGTCGACACGCTCACCGACCTGGGCCTGGAGCCCGAGGTCGTGGACGGCGTCGGTGCCACGGGCGCGCTGGGCAGCACGTACGGGCTCGCGGCCGTGCAGAACGTCGTCGCGGAGATCCCCGGCACCGACTCGACCGGGCGGATCTTCCTCGTCGCCCACTACGACTCGGTGCAGGTGTCGTACGGCGCCAACGACGACGGCGCCGGCACCGCCACCCTGCTGGAGACCGCCCGAGCCCTGCACGAGGGGCCGGCGCTGAAGAACGACGTGGTCCTGCTCTTCACGGACGCCGAGGAGGCGTGCCTGTGCGGCGCGGAGGCGTTCGTGCACGACGCCCCGCTCGGCGCCGACGGCGGCGTGGTGCTGAACGTCGAGGCCCGCGGGGCTTCGGGCCCGGCGATCATGTTCGAGACGTCCCGGGGCAACGCCGCCCTGGTCGACGTGTACTCCACCGTGCCGCACCCCGTCGGCAGCAGCATGGCGGTCGAGGTCTACCGGATCCTGCCGAACGACACCGACTTCACGCCGTTCCGCGAGCAGGAGCGGTTCACGGGCCTCAACTCGGCGTACATCGACGGCTCGGCGGTCTACCACTCGCCGGAGGACCGGCCGGAGTACATGGACCTCGCGAGCCTGCAGCACCACGGGTCCAACGCCCTGGCGCTCGTGCGGCACCTCGGCGACGACGACATCGCCGCGCTGAGCGTGCCGTCGGCGGACGACGCCACGTACTTCCCGGTGCTCGGCGAGCTCGCGCGCTACCCGGGCTGGCTCGTGTGGCCGGTGGCGGTGCTCGCCCTGCTCGCGGTCGTCGCGCTGGGGTGGCTGTCCGTGCGCAGCGGCCTGGTGCGCGGGCGCCGGCTGGCCGCGGGGTTCGCCTGGGGGCTGGCGCCGATCGTGCTGGTGGCGGTCGTGGCCCAGCTGTTCTGGATGCTGCTGGTCGCGCTGCGGCCCGGGTACTCCGAGATGATCGACCCCTGGCAGCCCTGGTGGTTCCGCGCTGCGCTGATGGCGTTGGTCGCGACCGTGCTGCTGGTCTGGTTCGGCACGCTGCGGGGACGGCTGGGGGCCCCGGCCCTGGTGGTCGGGGCGCTCGGGTGGCTGGCGGTGCTCGGTCTCGTGCTGGCGGCGGTGACCCCGGGCGGCTCGTACCTGGCCGCGCTGCCAGCCCTCGCGGGGGGCGTCGGCGGCATCGTCGCGCTGCGCCTCGGCGAGACCGGGCGCGTCGTGGTGCACACAGTCGTCGGGGCGGTCGCGGTCGTCGTGCTGGCGCCGATCGTCCTGCTGTTCCTGCCCGCCCTGGGGCTGGCGACGGGCGCGGCCCCGGCCCTGTTCGCCGTGCTGCTCGGGCTGGCGCTCCTGCCCGTGCTCGACCGCGTGGTCCCGGCTGGGCGTCGCGCGCTGCTCCCCGCGCTGGTGGCGGGCGCGCTCGCGGTGGCCTGCGTCGGGGTCGGCCTGGTGGTCGACCGGTTCGACGAGCGGCACCCGCTACCGACCCAGCTGATGTACGCGCTCGACGCGGACTCGGGGAAGGCGTGGTGGGTCAGCTCCGAGGCCTCGCCCAGCGACTGGACCAGCCAGTACGTGTCGGGCCACGACGACGTCGCGTCGACGTTCCCGCTGCTGACCGACGGCGTCTGGACGGGTTCCGCGGAGGCGGCCGACCTGCCCGCGCCGGAGATCACCACGAACTCCGACACGACCGCGGACGGCGTCCGGACCCTCGAGCTGACCGTGGTCCCGCAGCGACCGGTCCGCCTGGTCGGCCTGCACCTGGCCGACGCCACGGTGCGGACGGCCGAGGTCGAGGGCCGCGACGTGCCGGTCTCCGACGGCACCTTCGACGTGGTGTTCAACGCCCCGCCGGCCGACGGCGTGCACGTCACGCTGACGCTGGACCCCGGCACGGCGGCCACGCTGCGGGTGGCCGACGGCAGCGACGGGCTCGAGGACCTGCCCGGGTTCCGGCCGCGGCCGCCCGGCGTGGGGATCGAGGGGTCGCACACGTCGGAGCTGGTGCTGGTGGGCAGGTCGGTGTCGCTGTGACGCGCCTGACCGCCCGCGTGGCAGCCCTGGTCGGCGCGCTCCTGCTCCTCGCGGCGTGCAGCGGGACGCCCGAGCCGTCGGTCTCGCCCCCCGACGGCGGTGGGCACGACGTGGGCGTCGAGATGTTCCAGTGGACCTGGGACGCGATCGCCACCGAGTGCACCGACCACCTGGGCCCGGCAGGCTACGCGTGGGTGCTCACCAGCCCGCCGCAGGAGCACATCCTGGGCGAGCAGTGGTGGACGGCCTACCAGCCGGTCAGCTACCGGGTGGAGTCCCGGCTGGGCACCCGCGAGCAGTATGCGGCGATGGTGCAGACGTGCCACGACGCGGGCGTCGACGTCTGGGCCGACGCGGTGGTCAACCACATGACCGGCCAGGACGCGCCCGGCACCGGCTGGGCGGGGTCGACCTACAGCCACTACGACTACCCGGGCACCTACACCGACGCGGACTTCCACCACTGCGGGCTGACGCCGGACGACGACATCGCCGACTACAAGAACGCCGCCCAGGTCCAGACGTGCGAGCTGGTCAACCTGGCCGACCTCGCGACGGAGACCGACCACGTGCGGTCGACGATCGTGGCCTACCTGCAGGACCTGGTGTCGCTGGGCGTCGACGGCTTCCGCATCGACGCCGCCAAGCACATGGCTCCCGCGGACATCGCGGCGGTCGTCGCGGAGCTGCCCGCGGGCACGGGCATCGCGCAGGAGGTCATCCGCGGCAGCGGCGAGCCGGTCACGCCGGAGCAGTACACCGACAACGGCCATGTCTACGAGTTCGCGTGGGGCAAGGACGTCAAGGGCGTGCTCGCCGGGTCGCCGGGCCTCGCGCTCGACCTGGGCACCACGTCGCGGTACCTGCCGTCCGACGACGCGGTGATCTTCGTCGACAACCACGACACCGAGCGCAACGGTTCCACGCTCAGCTACCGCGACGGCGCGCAGTACGCGCTGGCGAACGTGCTCATGCTCGCCAGCAGCTACGGCATCCCCGCGGTCTACACGGGGTACGCGTTCTCGGACCGCGACGCCGGCCCTCCGCAGGACGCCGACGGGCGCGTGCTCGACGCGACCTGCGGTGACGCGCCGGGCCCCGACGCCGACCCCGCCGCCGGCGCCTGGGTCTGCCAGCACCGGTGGCCGGAGATCGCGGGCATGGTGGGCTGGCGCAACGTCGTCGGCGACGCGCCGCGGACGGACGTCTGGTCCGAGGGCGACGCGGTCGCGCTCGGCCGGGGGGAACGAGGGTTCGTCGTGGTCAACGCGGGCGACGCCGAGCTGCGCACCGAGCTGGCGACGAGCCTGCCGGACGGCCGGTACTGCGACGTGCTCTCGACGCAGGAGTGCGCCGACGCCACGGTGAAGGACGGGAAGCTCTCCGTCGTCGTCCCGCCGGGCACGGCCCAGGCCTGGGACGTCGCCCACCGCCCGTGACCAGGCAGGACGGCCCCGCCGAGCAGTGCTCGACGGGCCGTCCGCGTGCGGGGTCAGGCGCTGAGTCGGGCCCAGACGGTGGCGTCGGACGGGACCAGCACCGAGCCGTCCGCGTCGGCTGCCGGGTCGATCGAGGCGAGCAGCACCTCGGCGCCGGCGGGCAGGGCCACCGGGTCGGCGCCCAGGTTGGCGACGACCAGCACGTCCCGGTTGACGAACGCGATGACGTCGTCGCCGAGGCCGTGCAGCCACTCCATGCCGCCCGACCCGAGGCCCGACTCCCGCCGCAGCTGCAGCGCGGCCCGGTAGGTCTCGTAGGTCGAGCCGGCGACGCCGCGCTGCGCGTCGAGCGCGTACGACGCCCACTCCGCGGGCTGCGGCAGCCAGGTCACGCCGGTGGGGGAGAACCCGAACCCGGCCTGGTCGGAGGCCCAGGGCAGGGGCACGCGGCAGCCGTCGCGACCGCGCTCGGCGCCACCGGTCCGGAAGAACGCCGGGTCCTGGCGCAGGTCGTCGTCGAGCGAGGTGTGGTCGGGCAGCCCGAGCTCCTCGCCCTGGTACAGGTACGCGGAGCCGGGCAGGCCGAGCATGAGCAGCGAGGCGCAGCGCGCACGGCGCAGGCCGAGGGCCTCGTCGGGCTGCTCGTCGCCGTGCCCGATGCCGTTGGGCCGCGAGCCCGGCTCGGCGAGACCGAGCCGCGAGGCGTGCCGGACCACGTCGTGGTTGGACAGCACCCAGGTGGTGGGCGCGCCGACGACGTCCGCCGCGCGGTACGACGCCTCGACGACCGTGCGCAGCGCCGGCGCGTCCCAGTGCGTGGCCAGGAACGCGAAGTTGAACGCCTGCTGCATCTCGTCGGGCCGCACGTAGCGCGTCAGCCGGGAGAGGGGCTCCACCCAGGCCTCGGCCACCAGCGCGCGGTCGCCGGGGTACTCGGCGAGCACCTTGTTCCAGGCACGGTAGATGTCGTGCACGCCGTCCTGGTCGAACATCGGGCCCTGGTTGCCGGCGCCGGAGACGGTGTCCGTGGCCTCGACGTCGTCGGACCCCTCGATCATGGAGACGTGGCCGTCCCAGTCGGGCAGCCCGGGCGCCTTGACCATGCCGTGCGCGACGTCGATGCGGAAGCCGTCGACCCCGCGGTCGAGCCAGAACCGCAGCACGTCCTCGAACTCGGCGCGGACCTCGGGGTGCTCCCAGTCGAGGTCGGGCTGCCGGGAGTCGAACAGGTGCAGGTACCACTCGCCGGGCGTGCCGTCGGCGTCCGTCGTGCGGGTCCAGGCCGGTCCGCCGAAGATCGACTGCCAGTTGTTGGGCGGCTCGGTGCCGTCCACGCCGCGGCCGTCGCGGAACAGGTACCGGGCCCGCTCGGGCGAGCCGGGGCCGGCGGCCAGCGCGGCCTGGAACCACTCGTGCTCGTCGGAGGTGTGGTTGGGCACCAGGTCGACGATCACGCGGAGGCCGAGGCCGTGCGCGCGCTCGAGCATCGCGTCGAAGTCCGCCAGCGTGCCGAACAGCGGGTCGACGTCGCGGTAGTCGGCGACGTCGTACCCGGCGTCGGCCTGCGGGGACCGGTAGAACGGCGAGAGCCACACGGCGTCGACGCCGAGCTCGGCGAGGTGCTCCAGGCGCGAGGTCACGCCCGGCAGGTCGCCGATGCCGTCGCCGGACGCGTCCGCGAAGGAGCGCGGGTAGACCTGGTAGATCACGGCATCCCGCCACCACTCGCCGTCCGGGGAGCCGGGGGCGTGCACCAGGGTGCGCAGGGGTCGGGTGTCGGTCGTCGTCATGCGGGCATGCCTCACTTCGGGGGGTCTAGACAGGGGGAGGCGCCGTTGCCGAACGGGGCCGCACGGGCCCGCGGTCGATCAGAGTACGGCGGACGCCTGGGTGGTCACAGCGACCGAGGTCAGCGCGGGGGCGGCCCCCGTGGAGCCGCGGACGATGAGCTCGGGGTGGAACTTCAGCTCGGTGCGGGACGCCGGGGTCCCGTTGATCTCCGAGACCAGCGCCGAGACCGCGGCGTGGCCCATCGAGAGCACCGGCTGGCGCACCGTGGTCAGCGGTGGGTCGGTGAAGGCGATCAGCGGGGAGTCGTCGAAGCCCACCACCGACAGGTCGCCCGGCACGGACAGCCCGCGGGAGCGGGCCGCGCGGATGGCGCCCAGGGCCATGAGGTCCGAGCCGCAGATGATCGCGGTGTGCCCGGAGTCGATGAGGTCGAGCGCGGCCGCCTGGCCCCCCTCCACCGTGAACAGGGTGGTGACGACGTGGCCGTCCTCGCTGGTGACCCCGAGGTGGCGCTCCAGGTTGATCGCGAACTCCACCCGTTTGCGCGCCGCCGGCACGAACCGCTCGGGGCCGATGGCGAGGCCGATCGAGCGATGGCCGAGCGAGACCAGGTGCCGGAAGGCGAGGTCGAGCGCCGCCGAGTCGTCGGTGGAGACCGACGGGGCGTCCACCCCGGCGGCGAACCCGTTCACCAGCACGATCGGCATCCCACGGCTGCGCAGCCGGTGGTAGCGCTCCTTGCTGGCCGTCGTGTCGGCGTGCAGGCCGGACACGAAGACGATGCCGTCGACCGCGTGCTCGAGCAGCATCTCGACGTACTGGTCCTCCGTGGTGCCGCCCGGGGACTGCGTGCAGAGCAGCGGCGTGTACCCGCGCTCGGTCAGCATCGTCTCGATGACCTGCGCGAACGCGGGGAAGACGGGGTTCGACAGCTCGGGGACCACGAGGCCGACCAGGCCGGCGGACCGGGTGCGCAGCTTCTCGGGTCGCTCGTACCCGAGCACGTCGAGGGCCGCCAGCACGGCCTGACGAGCCTGGGCCGACACGCCGTGCTTGCCGTTGAGGACCCGAGACACCGTGGCCGTGCTGACGCCGGCCTGCTCGGCCAGATCCGTCAGACGGGTGCGCACAGGCGGCAGCGTAGGGGACACCGGACCTCCTCGTCCGTAGTCGTTCATGAAGGTCACCGCGGTGCGCGTCGAGGCCCGCTGGAACCGTTGCCTGAAAGTTACCGTAACGACTTGCAAGCGCTGTGGCAACGACGCTAACTTCGCCCTTATCAGGCCAGCGTCGGTGGGGATACCGCCGCACGCGGGCATACCCCACAGACCTCTTTGGAGATGACGATGCGACGGAGCATCCCTGTCGTCGCGGCGACGCTCGGCCTCGCGCTGACGCTCACCGCGTGCTCAGGTTCCGGTGACAGCGGCGACAACTCGTCGGCCGCCCCGAGCGAGAGCGCCGCCCTCACGGGCACCCTCACGATGTGGGTCGACGAGACCCGTATCGACGTGATGAAGCCGATCGTGGACGAGTTCACCGCGGAGACCGGCGTCAAGGTCGACCTCGTGCAGAAGGTGTCGGGCGACATCCGCACCGACTTCGTCTCGCAGGTCCCCACGGGCGAGGGCCCGGACGTCATCATCGGCGCGCACGACTGGACCGGTGAGTTCGTCAACAACGGTGTCGTCGCTCCGGTGGAGCTCGGCGACAAGGCCGACGGCTTCCTCGAGTCGGCCGTCACGGCGTTCACCTACGACGGCCAGCAGTACGGCGTGCCGTACGCGATCGAGAACATCGCGCTGGTCCGCAACAACGCGCTGCTCAAGGACACCACGGCGACGACGTTCGACGACCTCGTCACGCAGGCGAAGAGCGCCGGCACCGAGTTCTCGGTCCTCATCCAGCAGGGCGACCAGGGCGACGCGTACCACCTGTACCCGCTGCAGACGTCGTTCGGCGCCCCCGTGTTCAAGCAGGACAGCACCGGCTCGTACACCAACGAGCTCGCCCTCGGCGGCGCGCAGGGTGACGCGTTCGCGGCCTACCTGCAGAAGCTCGGCCAGGAGAAGGTTCTCGACCCGGCCATCGACGGCGACAAGGCCAAGCAGGCGTTCCTCGACGGCAAGGCGCCGTACATCATCACCGGGCCGTGGAACACCACGGCGTTCAAGGACGCCGGCATGGACATCACGGTCCTGCCCGTCCCGAGCGCCGGTGGCGAGGAGGCCAAGCCGTTCGTCGGCGTCCAGGGCGCCTTCATCTCCGCGAAGTCGAAGAACCCGGTGCTGGCCAACGAGTTCGTGACCAACTTCCTCACCACCGAGAAGGTCCAGACCGAGCTCTACAAGGCGGGTGGCCGCCTGCCGGCCCTCAAGACCGCCGCGGCGAAGGTCGACGACCCGATCCTCGCGGGCTTCAACGAGGCCGGGGCCACCGGCGCGCCGATGCCCTCGATCCCCGAGATGGGCTCCGTCTGGAGCTTCTGGGGCACCACCGAGGTGCAGATCATCGGCGGCCAGGCCGCTGACCCTGCCGGCGCGTGGAACACCATGACGGCGAACATCCAGGGCGCGATCGACGCCGGCTGACGCCGATCGACCGGCTCGCCGGGGTCCCGCACGGGGCCCCGGCGAGCCGTCGCCGGGCCGAACGATCCGACCGCTGCCAGGATCGGATCGTCGGTCGAAGTCGTAGTACGTCCCACGCTCCACCGCGGGCAGCGCCCCGCCCTGTCGCCGCGCGACGACGCGCAGCACGGAGGACCTCATGACGGACCAGCAGACCACGCAGGACGTCGTCTCCCAGGGGGCGCAGCCGCCCCCCGCGGACGTCCCCCGCCGAGCTCGCTCCGGCGACTCCCACGCGCGGAGCTTCTCCGCGGGTTTCGTGGCCAAGCTCCTGCTCGTGGCCCTCGTCGACGCGCTCGGCGTGTACGGCATCCTCGCCGCCGCCGCGGTCAGCTCGTGGGCGATCGTCGGGTTCCTCGTCTTCGCGCTGGTCGTCGTCAACTGGGTCTACTTCTCGCGGCGCATGCTCCCCGCGAAGTACCTGGTGCCCGGGCTCTTGTTCCTGCTCGTGTACCAGCTGTTCGCCATGGCCTACACGGGGTACATCGCCTTCACCAACTACGGCGACGGCCACAACTCGAACAAGTCCGACGCGATCGAGTCGATCCTCGTCCAGAACGAGCGCCGGGTGGAGGGCTCGCCCAGCTACCCGCTCACCGTGGTCACCCGCGACGGGAACCTCGGGTTCGCCATCGTGCAGGACGACGAGGCGCAGGTGGGGACGGCCGACAAGCCGCTCGAGCCGGCGCCCGACGCCACGGTCGAGGCAGGCAAGGTCACGGCGGTCCCCGGCTACGACGTCCTGCAGTTCGCGCAGATCGCGCAGCAGCAGGAGGCGATCACCAACCTGCGGGTCCCGGTCTCGAACGACCCGAACGACGGCTCGCTGCGCACCCAGGACGGGTCGACCGGGTACATCTACGAGTCGACGATGGTCTACGACGCGTCCGCGGACACGATGACGGACCAGACGACCGGGACGGTGTACTCGCCGTCCGACCACGGCAACTTCGTGGCCGAGGACGGCACCGTGCTGCTGCCCGGCTGGCGCGTGACCGTCGGCTTCGAGAACTTCACCGCGTTCTTCACCGACTCGCGCATCGCCGGACCGTTCTTCGAGATCCTCGTGTGGACGTTCGCCTTCGCGATCCTGTCGGTCCTCACGTGCTTCGTCGTCGGGCTGTTCCTCGCGGTCGTGTTCAACGACCCGCGGGTCAAGGGCCGGCGGATCTACCGCTCCCTGCTGCTCCTGCCCTACGCCCTGCCGGCGTTCATCTCCGCCCTGGTGTGGCGGGGGCTGCTCAACCAGCGGTTCGGGTTCGTCAACGAGGTGCTGCTGGGCGGCGCCGACATCCCGTGGTTGACCAACCCGTGGCTGGCCAAGCTCTCGATCATCGGCGTCAACCTGTGGCTGGGCTTCCCGTACATGTTCCTGGTGTGCACCGGGGCGCTGCAGTCCATCCCCGGCGACGTCATCGAGTCGGCGCGCATGGACGGCGCGGGCGCCGCGCGGATCCAGCGCTCGATCGTGCTGCCGCTGCTGATGGTCGCGGTCGCGCCGCTGCTGATCGCGTCGTTCGCGTTCAACTTCAACAACTTCACGCTCATCTACCTGCTGACCGGCGGCGGGCCGAACTTCCAGGGCACGCCGATCCTGGTCGGCCACACCGACATCCTCATCTCGATGGTCTACTCCGTGGCCTTCGAGAGCGGGCTCAAGCAGTACGGCCTGGCCAGCGCGCTGTCGATCATGATCTTCCTGATCGTCGGTGCGATCTCCTGGGCAGGCTTCCGTCGGACCCGTCGTCTCGAGGAGCTGTGATGACCACCGCCACGACCGTCGAGAAGCGGACCGTCACGTCGACGGAGCAGTTCAGCCCCAAGGGCATGCGCTGGTGGCGCGAGGTCGGGTGGCGGCACGTCGTGGCCATCGTGGCCATCGTCATCTGCCTGCTGCCGTTCGTGTACCTGGTGTCCGCCTCGCTGAACCCGGGCGGCACGCTCACGGGCTCGAACCAGCTGTTCCGCACCATCAGCACCGAGAACTTCTCCACGCTGACCACCACGAAGTACCCCCGCTGGCTGGGCAACTCGCTCGTCATCGCGACCGTCACGGGGATCGGCACGGTGCTCATGGGCGCGGCGGCGGCGTACGCGTTCTCGCGGTTCCGGTTCCGCGGCCGGCGCGGGACGCTGACCAGCCTGCTGATCATCCAGATGTTCCCGCAGACGCTCGCGTTCGTCGCGATCTTCCTGCTGCTGCTCTCGCTCGGGAAGGTGTTCCCCGCGCTGGGCCTGAACAGCTCGCTCGGGATCATCCTGGTCTACCTGGGCGGCGCGCTCGGCGTGAACACGTTCCTCATGTACGGGTTCTTCAACACCGTGCCCCGGGAGCTCGACGAGGCCGCCAAGATCGACGGCGCGACCCATGCCCAGATCTTCTGGACGATCATCCTGCGCCTGGTGACGCCGATCCTCGCCGTGGTGGGGCTGCTCTCGTTCATCTCGACCTACGGCGAGATCCTCATCGCCCGCGTGGTGCTGGGCCGGCAGGAGAACTACACGGTCGCGCTGGGTCTCTACACCTGGGCCGCCGACGAGCGCACGGCCCGGTGGGGCGTGTTCGCGGCCGGAGCCGTGCTCGCCGCCATCCCCGTGATCATCCTGTTCTTCGCCCTGCAGAAGTACATCGTCGGCGGGCTGATCGCCGGGTCCGTCAAGGGATGAGCCCGGTGCGCCACCTGCTCGACCAGCCGCACCACGACGGGTCCGAGCTGTACGTCCGGCGCGCCACGCCGCGGCTCGGCGACGTGGTCCCGGTGCGGGTCCGCGTGCCGGCGTCGGGCTCCGAGCGCGCGGTCTGGCTGCGCACGGTGCGCGACGCGGAGCCGCGGATGGTGCCGACCCGGCTCGAGCGGGTCGACGAGGACGCCCGCTGGTACGTCGGCGAGGTGCCGGTGCACAACCCGGTCGCGGGCTACCGGGTGCTGCTGGACGAGCCGGGCGGCTACCGCTGGCTGAACGGGCGTGGCCTGCACGCGCGCGACGTGCCGGACGCCGGGGACTTCCGGCTCACCGTGCACGACCCGGCGCCGGCCTGGATGGACACCTCGGTGGTCTACCAGGTGTTCCCGGACCGGTTCGCGCGGTCGTCCGGTCACGACGGCCCGCCCGCCGGCCCGCTGCCCGACTGGGCGCTGCCCGCGCGCTGGGACGACGAGCCCATCGGGGAGGGGCGCGGGGTCGCGCAGCAGTACTTCGGGGGCGACCTGGCAGGGGTCGAGCAGCGGCTCGACCACCTGCAGCGGCTGGGGGTCGACACGCTCTACCTGACGCCGGTCTTCCCCGGCCGGTCCAACCACCGCTACGACGCGAGCACGTTCGACGTCGTCGACCCGCTGCTGGGGGGCGACGCGGCGCTGGCGTCCCTGAGCCGGGCGGTGCACGGCCGGGGCATGCGGATCCTCGGCGACCTCACGACGAACCACACCGGCGCGGGGCACGAGTGGTTCGGGCGCGCGCAGGCGGACCGGTCGAGCGAGGAGGCGTCCTTCTACTACTGGACCGACGACGAGCTCGGCTACGTCGGGTGGCTCGAGCACGCGTCGCTGCCCAAGCTCAACTACAACGCCCCCGCGCTCGCGCACCGCATGGTGGACGGCCCGAACTCCGTGATCGGGCGCTGGCTGGTCGAGCCGTACGCGCTCGACGGGTGGCGCATCGACGTCGCGAACATGACGGGCCGGTACGCGGACGACGACCTCACGCTGCAGGTGGCGCACACGATCCGCCGCACGATGCACGCCCTCAACCCCGAGGCGGTGCTGGTCTCGGAGCACTTCCACGACGCCGGCACGGACCTGGCGGCCGGCGGCTGGCACGCCAACATGAACTACTCGGCGTTCACGCGGCCGGTGTGGACGTGGCTGGTGGACCCCTCGCTGGACCTGGGTTTCCTCGGCATGCCCGTGCCGATCCCGCGGCGCGACGGCGTCTCGATGGTCGACACCATGCGCGACTTCGACTCGACGGTGCCGTGGGCGGTGACCACCCACCAGTGGAACATGCTCGGCTCGCACGACACCGCGCGCCTGCGGACCGTCGTCGGCACGCGCGAGCGCGTGGAGCTGGCCGCCGGCCTGCTGTTCACCTACCCCGGGACGCCCGCGATGTTCGCCGGCGACGAGGGCGGCCTGACCGGCACCAACGGTGAGCACTCCCGGGTCGCGATGCCGTGGCACGACATCGACGCAGGCGGCGGACCGCGCTGGGACCAGGCCACGTTCGAGATCTACCGCGCGCTCATCGCCGTGCGCCGAGGCTCGCGGGCGCTGCGCGAGGGCGGGATGCGCTGGGCCGTCGTGAGCCCGGACGCGGTGGCGTACCTGCGCGAGACCGTCGACGAGCGGGTGCTCGTGCTCGTCGCGCGCGGGCCGTGGGACGGGGCGGACCTGCCGCGGCACCTCCTCGCGGCGGGAGCCGCGCCGGAGAACCTGTACGGCGGCGGCGACCTCGGGGTGCACCCGGACCGCCTCACGCTGCCGGGCGACGGACCGGGGGTGCAGGTCTGGAGGCTGGCGTGATCGTTACGCTGGCCCCGTGACCGCACTGGACCCAGCCCGGGAGATCGAGGGGGCCCTCGACGGGTACGTCGACGCCGACCGGGAGCGGTGGGTGCAGGAGCCGGTCAAGTCGCGCGAGCGCACGGCGTTCGAGCGCGACCGCGCGCGGCTCGTGCACTCGTCGGCGCTGCGCCGGCTGGGCGCCAAGACGCAGGTGCTGGGCCCGTCGTCGGACGACTTCGTGCGCACCCGGCTGACCCACACGCTCGAGGTGGCGCAGGTGGGCCGCGAGATCGGCAAAGTGCTGGGCTGCGACCCCGACGTCGTCGACACCGCCTGCCTCGCGCACGACCTGGGCCACCCGCCCTTCGGCCACAACGGCGAGCGCGCGCTGGCGGAGCTGGCCAAGGGCATCGGCGGGTTCGAGGGCAACGCGCAGACGCTCCGGCTGCTCACGCGGCTCGAGCCCAAGGTCGTGGGCCCCGACGGTCGCGCGGTCGGCCTCAACCTCACGCGGGCCAGCCTCGACGCCTCGGTGAAGTACCCCTGGCGGCACCTGCAGGGCCCCGTCAGCGCGGCGAGCGGCCGGCCCACCCACAAGTTCGGCGTCTACGAGGACGACCTGCCGGTGTTCGAGTGGCTGCGCGAGAAGGCGCCCGGCGGCCGCAAGTGCCTCGAGGCGCAGGTCATGGACCTGGCGGACGACATCTCGTACTCGGTTCACGACGTGGAGGACGCCGTCGTGGGCGGGCGCCTCGACCTCGAGGTGCTCGGCGTGCCCGTCGAGCGCGAGCGTGTGGTCGAGGCGGTGCAGACCTGGTACGGCGACGCGGTCACCGCGGACGGCCTGCAGGAGGCCATGGACCGGCTGGTGGCCGCGCAGCTGTGGCGGCCGGGCTTCGACGGCTCCCGCGGGGCGCTCGCGTCGCTCAAGGACTCCACCAGCCAGCTGATCGGCAGGTTCGCCAAGGCGTCCCAGCTGGCCACCCGCGAGGTCTACGGCCCGGGCCCGCTCACGCGGTACGGCGCCGACCTGATCGTGCCGCACGAGACGCTGGCCGAGATCCTCGTGCTCAAGGGCCTCGCCGTCGCCTACGTGATGGCGCCGCGCGAGCTCGAGCCGCTCTACCACCGCCAGCGCGAGGTGCTCGTGGACCTGGTGCACGTGCTGTCGGAGCGCGCGCCGATCGCCCTCGAGCCGCCCTTCGCGGCGGACTGGGCGGACGCCGCGGACGACGCCGCCCGGCTGCGCGTGGTCATCGACCAGGTGGCCTCCCTCACCGACGTCTCGGCCGCCGAGCTGCACGCCCGGCTGGTTCACCCGCCCCGCCACGGCGGACCCGGCGTGCTGCTGTGAACCGGGTCCTCGGCGTCACCGCCGACGCCTAGACTCCTCGCGTGGCAGGACGGATCCGGCGGGAGGACGTGGAGGCGGTCCGCGAGCGTGCCCACATCGAGGAGATCGTCGGGCAGCACGTCACGCTGAGGTCCGCGGGCGTCGGGTCGATGAAGGGCCTGTGCCCGTTCCACGACGAGCGCTCGCCCTCGTTCCACGTGCGACCCCAGGTCGGCCGGTACCACTGCTTCGGCTGCGGCGAGGGCGGCGACGTCATCGACTTCGTGCAGAAGGTCGACGGGCTGGGGTTCTCCGAGGCCGTCGAGTACCTGGCCGGCAAGGTCGGGCTGCAGCTGCGGTACGAGGAGGGCGGCGCCCCGCGCCCCGGCGAGGAGCCGGGCAAGCGGCGCCGCCTCATCGAGGCCCACAAGGTGGCCGAGGAGTTCTACCGCGAGCAGCTGAGCACGCCCGCCGCCGCGGCGGGGCGGCAGTTCCTCGCGGAGCGCGGCTTCGACCGCACGGCCGCGGCCGACTTCGGGGTCGGGTTCGCGCCGCAGGGCTGGGACTCGCTCATGCGCCACCTGCGCGGCCGGGGGTTCACCGAGGCCGAGCTCACGTTGTCGGGGCTGGTCAGCCAGGGGCAGCGCGGCGTGTACGACCGGTTCCGCGGCCGGCTGGTGTGGCCCATCCGCGAGGTGACGGGGGAGACCGTCGGCTTCGGTGCCCGCCGCCTGTTCGAGGAGGACCAGGGCCCCAAGTACCTGAACACCCCCGAGACGCCGCTCTACAAGAAGTCGCAGGTGCTCTACGGCATCGACCTGGCCAAGCGGGACCTGCAGCGCGACAAGCGGGTGGTCGTCGTCGAGGGGTACACCGACGTCATGGCCATGCACCTGTCCGGCGTCGGCACCGCGGTGGCCACCTGCGGCACCGCGTTCGGGTCCGACCACGCGCGGATCGTGCGGCGGCTGATCGGCGACTCGGGGTCGTCCGGCGGGGTCCAGCTCGCGTCCGGCGCCTCGGTGGGCGGCGAGATCATCTTCACTTTCGACGGCGACGCCGCAGGTCAGAAGGCCGCGCTGCGGGCGTTCGGCGAGGACCAGTCGTTCTCCGCCCAGACGTTCGTCGCGGTCGAGAAGTCGGGGATGGACCCGTGCGAGCTGCGCCAGGCGAAGGGTCCCGACGCCGTCCGCGCGCTCGTGGCCGGCCGGACGCCGCTCTACGAGTTCGTCATCCGCTCGACCCTGGCGTCCTACGACCTGCGCACCGCCGAGGGCCGGATCGGCGCCCTGCGCGCCGCCGCCCCGATCGTCGCGGGCATCCGCGACGCGGGCCTGCGGCCCGAGTACACGCGCCTGCTCTCGGGCTGGCTCGGCATCGACGACCAGGACTCCGTGCGCCGGGCCGTGCAGGGGGCGTCGACCTCGACGCGACCGGCCGCCCCCCGCACGGAGCGCCCGTCGTCCGAGCCGGTCGCCGTGCCCGTCGCGCGCATGCCCGTCCCGGACCGGCGCGACCCGGTCGCGCAGATCGAGCGGACGGCGCTCGAGGTGGTGCTCCAGCGGCCCGACCTCGTCGCCGCCGACTTCGACGAGCTCCCCTCCGACGCGTTCGGTGCGCCCGCCTACCGCGCGGTGCACGAGGCCATCCGGGCCGCCGGCGGACTGGCGGTCGCCCGGCCCCTGCTGCAGGCCTCGGGCGGGTCGACCGGGTGGGTGGGCGCCGTGATCGAGGAGGCTGCCGAGCCCGTGCGGGCCCTCGTCACCGAGCTCGCGGTGGCGCCCCTGCCCGAGGACCGGCCCGAGGCGCTCGAGGGCTACGTCAAGGGCGTCGTGCTGCGGCTCGTGGAGATCGGCTTCACGCGGCACATCGCGGACCTGCGCGGCCGGTTGCAGCGCATGGACGCCGACGCCGACCCCGCCGCCTACCAGGCCGCGTTCGCCGAGCTGGTCGAGGTCGAGGGTCGCCGCCGGAACCTGCGGGAGAGCGCCTGAGGTAGGTGAGGCTTTCCTGCATCGCTGCAGGTCAGGGCAGGCTTTGCTTCGATGACAGACCGCCGGTCGCGTCCTACCGTGGACCCGTGACCACGATTGCGACCCAGCGCCCGGCCCCGACCGTCGCGAGCCTCAACTGGCTGCGCGCGGGCGTGCTCGGCGCCAACGACGGCATCGTCTCCGTGGCGGCGACGGTGCTCGGCGTGGCCGGTGCGGCCACCGCCGTCAGCACGATCGCGGTGGCGGGCATCGCGGCCCTGGTGGCCGGGGCCCTGTCGATGGCCGCGGGCGAGTACGTGTCGGTGAGCAGCCAGCGGGACGCCGAGCGCGCCGCCCTGCGCCGCGGCCGCGTGCTGCCCACCCTCGTCGTCCAGGACGACCCGGACCAGCTGACCAACCCCTGGCACGCCGCGATCGCGTCGCTGAGCGCCTTCCTCGTCGGCGGCATCGTCCCGCTGCTCGTCGTCCTCGCGCCGTGGGGGGCCGCGCGCGTGCCGGCCACGTTCGCCGCCGTCGTGGTGGCGCTCGTGGTGACCGGGTTGGTGGCGGCCCGGTTCAGCGACGCCGAGCCGCGGCGCGCGGTGGTGCGCAACGTCCTCGGGGGATCGGTGGCGATGGCCGTGACCTACGGCGTCGGCGCCCTGGTCGGGCTGACGGTGTAGCGGGTCGACCTGGTCAGCGCAGCGCGACGAGCCCCGTGCCGTCGTCGGCCGGCAGGACTGCGTGCACCGCGGCGGTGACCGTCATGGCCCGCATCGAGAGCTGGCCGCCGTAGTAGGAGAGGAACGCCGTGTCGGTGGCGTCGCGCCCGGTGGCGATCCGGACGAGCGACTCGCGCGGGGCTAGCCGGGTGGCGTCGACCACGTGCCAGGCGCCGTCGACGTACGCCTCGGCGACCGCGTGGAAGTCCATGGGCTTGAGGCCCGGCGCGTAGACGGACGCGAGGCGGGCCGGCACGTCCTTGGCGCGCAGCAGGGCGACGACGAGGTGCGCGAAGTCGCGGCACACGCCGCGCCGCTTGAGCAGCGTGTCGGTGGCACCGTCGGTGGGCAGGCTCGAGCCCGACAGGTAGGTGACGTGGCCCGTGACCCACGCGACGACCGCGTCGAGCAGCTCGGGCCCCTCGATGCCCCTGAACTGGTCCCGCGCGAACGCGAGCAGGCGGTCGGACTCGGCGTAGCGGCTGGGCCGGCGGTACTCGACCAGGTCGACGTCCTCGATGGCCGGCAGGTCCGCCTGGCCCGTGACGGTGGCCTGGTAGTCGACCACCAGCCGGCCGGCGGGCGCGAGCACGCGGTGCATGCGGCCGCCGTGCGCCATCTTGATCTCGGCGACGTCCAGGGGTCCGTCCTCGTGCCGCACCGAGAGGATCTCGGAGCGGTCGTAGGCGCCGTCCGCGACGGCGACGGAGAGCAGGATCTCGAGCGGGGTGCGCACGTCCAGAGACAGGTGCGAGGTGACGGTGCGCAGCACGGCCGGGGGTCCTTTCCCGGCCATCGGCGGCCGGACCATCCAAGGGGGCAGGCGCAAGTGTGAGGCTCGCGGGGCCATCCGTCCAGCCCGCGGACGGCCCCCGGTGAACATGCAGGTCAGCGCGCTGTCGGCGGCCGCCCGGCGGCCCCCGTCGCGGCCCCCGGCGGCCGCGGTTACCGGCGAGTAGGTCGGCCCGTCGGCGCGAGTCCGTCCCGGCCCGGAGCGGGGGAACTCTGGCCGGAGTCGTGGACCCGCCGCCACCCCCGGCGTAGCGTCGAGCGCGAGCAGGACAAAGGCCGCGAACCGGGCGCCCAGCAGCGGCGCGCCGAGCGCGGCAGGGGGCGTGCCGTGGACGACGTGATCGAGCTCGAGATCGAGCAGGGGCCCGAGGCCGGGACCTACTCGGTCCAGGTGCTGCGCTCGGTCTCGGGCGGCGAGCCGCAGGGCACCATGACGCTCGACGTCCCGGCGCTCCTGGCGGGCATGCCGCTGATCGAGTCGACGGTGCTGGCCTCCGCGGTCGCCGCACGACGGGTGGTGGGGGACCGGGAGGCCCCGCTGCGCGCGATGGGCACACAGCTGTTCGAGTCGGTGTTCGCCGGCGCGGTCGGCGGGGCGTACCGCGCCAGCCTCGGGGTGGCCCGCGAGCGCGGCAAGGACCTGCAGGTGCTGCTGCGGCTCACCGCGCCCGGGCTCGCGGGCGTGCCGTGGGAGACGCTGTTCGACCCGGAGGCCGGCGCGTACGTCTGCCGCAAGGAGCCGCTGGTCCGGCACGTGCCGGCGCCCTCGTCGTTCAAGCCCGACACGCTCCTGCTCGAGCCCCCGCTGCGCATCCTCGGCATGGTGTCGTCGCCGTCCGGCCTGGCCCGGCTCGAGGTGGACGACGAGCGGCAACGGCTCGAGGCCGCGCTCGGCCCCCACATCGCGTCCGGTCGCGTCGAGCTCACGTGGCTCGACGACGTCTCCTGGGACGGGGTGCACGCGGCGCTGCTGCAGGGGCACTGGCACGTGCTGCACTTCATCGGCCACGGCGGGTACGACGCCGACACCGACGAGGGGGTGCTCGCGTTCGTCGGCAAGGACGGCCGGGCGGACTACGTGGAGGCCAGCAGCCTCGCCGACCTGCTCGACGAGGCCGAGGTCACCCCGCAGCTCGTCGTGCTCAACTCGTGCCAGTCCGGCGCGGTCGGCGCGGTCGACCCGTTCTCCGGCACCGCGGCGGCACTGGTCCGCAGCGGCATCCACGCGGTCGCGGCCATGCAGTTCGCGGTGAGCGACGTGGCCGCCGTGGCGTTCGCGCGGTCGTTCTACATGGCGATCGCGCACGGTCGCAGCGTGGACGAGGCCGTGCGCAGCGGGCGCATCGGGATCCTGGGCACCGGGCGCGGCACGCTCGAGTGGGTGACGCCCGTCCTCTACGTCCGCGGCGGGGACACGCGGCTGTTCGAGTTCGACTCCACCACGACTCCCTCGGTCGCCGCGCCGGAGGTCCAGGCGCCGGCCCCACCGCCGGCTCCACCGCCGGTCCCGCCGCCCCCGGTCGAGCAGCCCGCGTCGCCGGGCGCCGACGAGCCCGCCCCGACGAAGAAGTCCCACCGCGCGCTCATCGGCGGCGGCATCGCCGCGTTCGTCGCGTCGGGCGGACTGGCGACCGTGCTGGCGCTGCTGCCCCACGGGGACACGGACGCCGCCACCGACCCGTCGCCGTCGACCTCGGTGGTCACCCCGCGCCCGGTGGTCACCGTCCAGCACGAGGTGCCGGCAACGCAGCAGTGGACCGACATGCTGCTGGCCTGCCTGGCGGGGGACACGCTCGAGATCGTCGGCGGCGGGACGATCCTGCACGAGCAGTCGGCGACCGGGCGGGTGGGGCCCGAGGGTCTCGCGGACCCCGGCTACCACGCGTACAACGTGGTCGGGCTGCCCGATGCGCCCACCGCGGGGCTGATCGGCAGCCTCGACGTGCAGGACCCGTTCTTCGTCGGCACCGGGGTCACCTACGTCTGCCCGCGCGACGGCGAGCTGTTCCTCGGCGTCAACGACATCGGGCTCGCCGGCAACAGCGGCGCCTTCGCCGCGACGATCACGCTCCATCCGGGCTCGTGAGGGGACGACGATGACGCAGCTGCTGACGTTCGGCACGGCCGACGGCGCCGAGGTGGTGGTGCAGGTCGACGACGGGGCCGACCTGCCGGGCATGGTCACGCGCGGCCTGCGCGACGGAGCCGTGGTGCAGCGGGTCGAGCAGACCTTCGACGACGCCCTGTCCCGCGTGCAGCCGGCGGTCCGGGCGATGCTGGCGCAGCTGCGCTCGCCCGTCGACGGACCCGACCAGATCGAGGTCGAGTTCGGCATCCAGATGAGCGCCGAGGTCGGCGCCTTCGTCGCGGGAGCGAGCTCGACCGCGAACTTCAAGGTGACCCTGACGTGGAAGTCGACGGCGTCCGCCGCTCCCACGGCGGGTGGCACGTCCCACGTCTGACCGACCGAACCCCTCAGGAGACCGTCATGCCGCTCAAGGCCTACGGAGTCCTCGCCGCCCGAGCGCTCGCCGGCGTGCGGGAGTCCGACCCCGACAGCCCGCACTTCCAGGTGCACCTGACCGACGACGCCGGCGTGCAGTACCGCGCCTCCATCAACGTCAAGTCCCAGCAGACGCCCTCGGACCTGCTCACGTTCATGTCCGAGGACTTCCACCACCCGATCTGCGCGGGGCTGCCCGCGCTGGCCAGCGGATGGACGCCGGTCGCCCCGGGGCCCGAGGGCGGCGGCCTCGACTTCATCCGGGGCAACCTGTTCGACCGGGCGGCCATGCGCCTGCTGCCGCCGGACCTGCCCGACGCGGACAACGACCTGGCCGACGCCCTCGACCACCACGTCGGCCGCGCCGTTCGGGACCCGGAGTCGCGCGTGTACCTGTTCGGGGAGCCCTGGGGGCCCGAGGCCGGCATCCCCGACAAGGCCTTCGGGTTCCTGCCCGGCGCCGGGGTGCACGACATCCACATGAACCAGGGCAACGGCGGTCGGTTCGAGGACGACGACGGGCCGTGGCAGGACGGCGGGCTGCTGCTCCACCACGCCGCGGCCGACCAGTGGGTGGCCGTGTTCCTGGCGTTCCAGTCGCAGGCGTGGCACACCGACGACGTCACGGGCCACGCGCTGCAGACCGTGCTGCTGCCGGGGGACACCGCGCCGGTGGTCACGGACCGGCGGGTGCGGGTGGTGGCGTCCATGGTGAACGGCCCGGGGCCGGCGCCCGAGCGCGAGACGGTCACGCTGGTCAACGTCACGGCGGCGCCCATCGACCTGAGCGGGTGGGCGGTGGCGGACGCCGCGAAGAACCGGGTCGTGCTGACCGGGCCCGTGCTCGGTCCGGGGGAGGCCGCCCGGGTCGAGCTGGCCCCGCCGGTCCAGCTGGGCAACGGCGGCGGCCTCGTGAGCATCCTCGACCCCGCCGGGCTCAAGGTGGACGGGGTCGCGTACACCGGCGCCGACGCCCACCGCGAGGGGTGGACCCTGGCGTTCTGACCGGCCGGCTAGGGGCGGGGGAGGGCGACCGCGGTCACGACGAGCCCGTCCCCGACCGCCCACCGGCCGTGCAGCACCTGCACGCCGAGCCCGGCGGGTCGCAGCCGGGCGACGAACGTGCCGTCGCCGAGGCGCACGTCGACGTCCTCGAACCCCAGCCACGCGTGCGTCACGGGGGACCAGACCTTGTAGACGGACTCCTTGGCGGAGAACAGCACGCGGTCCGGGCAGAGCGCCGGGTCGGTCCCCGCGAGGGCGGCCTGCTCGGCGGGGCTCATCACGAGGTCCAGCACCTCGGGCGGCAGCGGCGCGAGGACCTCGGCGTCGATGCCCACGCCGGCCCACGTGCCGGCGAGCGCGACGGCGGCGGCGCGGTAGCCGGCGCAGTGGGTCATGCTGCCGACGATCCCCGGCGGCCACTCGGGGGCGCGGTCGGGGCCGGCGGGCACGGCGACCGCGTCGAGGCCGAGCCGCCGCAGCGCGGTGCGCGCGCAGGCCCGCACGGCGGCGTACTCGGCGCGGCGCGCGGGCACCGCGCTCGCCACCCCCGCCTCCTCGGCGGGATCCAGCGGGCTCGGCAGCGGGGGACCCGCGTGCTCGGCGGCCTCGACGCCGCGCGGCAGCACCCGTTCGATCATGCGGCGAGTCTGGCAGGGGGTGGATCCGCCGCTGGAATCCTCCGGCTCCCTCGTTCGTTATGTCACCTGAGAACGAGGGTGACTATCGTGAGGAGCAGGATGACGCGGCGCAAGTCGGGGCTGGTGGAGTTCGAGGACGACCTCGGTGAGGTCGTCCGTTACATGCGGCACGCGAACGGCGGCGGCCTCGTCTCGCCCGCCGCCCGCGTCCACGAGGGCGCCTGGCTGGCCGAGACCTCCTACGTCGAGGCGGGTGCCGTCGTGCACGACGGTGCGCGCGTGGGCCCCGGCAGCTGGGTCGACGTGGACGTGGTGCTGGGCGCCGGCGCCGTCGTCGACCGCAACGTGCACCTGGGGCGCGGCACCCGGGTGGGCGCCCGGGCCCGGATCGGTTCGGGTGCGCGGCTGGGCGAGTTCGTCGTCGTGGAGCCCCGCGCGCGGGTCGGTGCGGACGACGTGGTCCGCGACGGCACGACGATCACCCGCGGCGCGTCCGCGTACGGGATGGCGGCGTAGGCCGGACGGTCGCGTCAGGCTCGGTGGCCGGCGAGCACGTCGACGGTGATCGCCGCCGTGCCGGCGTTGGTGAGCACGACGGTCCGCGGGCCGGTGGCGACGATGGCCGCCAGGGCGTCCTCGCTCGCGACGAGCAGGGAGCCCGACACCTCCACCGAGGCGGTCGCCGCCCCGGCCTTGAGCTCGGCCGTGACGTCGGCAGGCTTGCCCTTGGCGTCGTGGGCACGGATGGCGAGCAGCGCCACCGTGCCGCCGTCGGGCAGCAGGTCGACCGTGCGGTCCGGGTCGCTGCCGGCGGCCTCCGTGAGGTCCACGGTGGCGAGCACGTACGACTCGACCTCCACCGTCGTCCCCAGGGGGAGCGTGGGTCCGCCGGGGACCCCGAGTGACGCATTGACCACGATCTCGACCATGGGAGACCTCCCGACGCTGGGTTGGTGGCACGGTCGCAGGCGCGTCGTCACCCCGGCGTCACACGCACGTCAAACCTGGCCGCCCGCACCCGCCCGCGGCCTGCGGCGGCGCGTGACGCGTCGGTGACGACCGGGTGACGGACCGGCGCGACGGTGAGCGACAACGAAGCCCTCCCCGAGGAGTAGTCGTGACCGTCAAGACCTCCTACCCCGGCGTGTACGTCACCGAGATCCCGAGCGGGTCCCGCACGGTCGTGGGGGTCGCCACGTCGATCACCGCGTTCGTCGGCTCGGCCACGCGCGGTCCGGCCGACGCGCCGACGACGATCTTCAGCCTGGGCGACTTCGAGCGGACGTTCGGCCCGTTGTCGCGCGACCACGGGCTCGGCTACCTGGTCCGGGACTTCTACCTCAACGGTGGCGGCGAGGCGATCGTCGTGCGCGCTGTCAACGCGGACACGGCGGTGACCGCGCACGGCGACGTGGGCGGCCTGGAGCTCGAGGCGACGGGTCCGGGGGCGTGGGGCAACGCCCTCAAGGTCCAGGTCGAGCACCCCACGGTCGAGACCACGGCGATCGCGGCGGCCCAGGGCGTGCAGCCGACGGACCTGTTCACCCTGCGGGTGCAGGAGGGCGACGACGAGTCGACCCGCGAGTCGTACGTCAACGTCACCGTCGCCGACGGCCCGCGCCGGGTCGACCTGGTGCTCGCCGGCTCCCGCCTGGTCCGGGTGGCCGGGACACTGCCCGGGTCCCGCCCCAACGAGGTGGCCGACATGGGCGGCAGCCTCGCCGCGGGCGCCGACGGCGACGCCATCGTCGAGGCCGACTACGGCGACGAGACCGCGACGACCGGGCTCTGGTCCCTGCTGCGGGCGGACCTGGTGAACATCCTCTGCCTCGCGCCCGCCACGCCCTCGTCCGACGTGCCGACGGGGGTCTGGCCCGAGGCGCTGTCCTTCTGCGTGCGCCGTCGCGCGTTCCTGCTGGTCGACCCGCCGTCGACGGCGACCGACCACCCCACCCTGTCCACCTGGGTGACCGGGTCGGGCATCGCCGGGACGGGCGCGCGCAACGCGGCGCTCTTCTTCCCGCGGCTGCGCTACGGCGACCCCGCGCGCGGGGGTGCGATGTCCGTCTTCGCCCCGTCCGGAGCGGTCGCCGGCGTGATGGCGCGCACGGACGCCGACCGCGGGGTCTGGAAGTCGCCCGCGGGGCTCGAGGCCGGGCTGGTCGGCGTCAACGGGCTGGAGCACACGCTCACCGATGACGAGAACGGGCTGTTCAACCCGGACGGCCTGAACAACCTGCGGACGTTCCGCGGCGTCGGCTCCGTCGTGTGGGGTTCGCGGACGATGCGCGGCGCGGACATCCTGGGCGACGAGTACCGCTACATCGCCGTCCGGCGCCTGGCCCTGTTCCTCGAGGAGACGCTCTACCGCAACACCCAGTGGGTGGTCTTCGAGCCCAACGACGAGCCGCTCTGGGCGCAGATCCGCACCTCGCTCGGCGCGTTCATGCAGGACCTGTTCCGGCGCGGCGCGTTCCAGGGCCGGACCCCGCGCGACGCGTACTTCGTGCAGTGCGACTCCGACACCACGACCCAGTACGACATCGACCGGGGCGTCGTGAACATCAAGGTGGGCTTCGCGCCGCTCAAGCCGGCGGAGTTCGTCGTCATCAGCATCCAGCAGAAGGCCCCCGCGGCCGTCTGACCCCGGCCACCCCGTCCCCAGGAGGAAGCTCCGATGGCTGAGTTCACGGTCAACGCCACGAGGTTCGACCCGTACAAGAACTTCAAGTTCCGCGTGAAGTGGGACGGCAAGTACGTGGCGGGCATCAGCAAGGTGACGTCGCTCAAGCGCACGACCGAGGTGGTCAAGCACCGGCACGGCGGCGACCCGAGCACCAGCCGGAAGTCGCCGGGGCGCACCGAGTTCGAGGCCGTCACGCTCAGCCGCGGGGTCACCCACGACGTCGAGTTCGAGCGCTGGGCCAACAAGGTCTGGAACTACGGCTCGGGGCTCGGTGCGGAGACGTCGCTGAAGGACTTCCGCAAGGACATCATCATCGAGGTCTACAACGAGGCGGGCCAGCTGGCGCAGGCCTACAAGGTCTTCCGGTGCTGGGTCTCGGAGTTCGAGTCGCTGCCGGAGCTCGACGCCAACGCGAACGCCGTCGCCATCCAGACCATCAAGCTGGAGAACGAGGGCTGGGAACGCGACTACTCCGTGGCCGAGCCGACGGAGCCGTCGTTCGTCGAGCCGTGACCGGGGCCGGGCTCCGGTCCTCCGCCGTGCTGCTCGACGCCTGGGGCAGCGCGCACGCCGTGCCGGACGTCGCGCGCGGGGCGGCGGTCCTGGCCACCGCGTCCGGGCTCGAGCTCGAGGCGCTGGTCGACGTGCCGCTCGCGGACCTGGCGCGGCTCGCGGCGCGGTGCCTGCAGGAGTCGTTCGACGACGCCCTCGACGTGGTCCTGGTCTGCGACGCCTGCGGCGAACGGCTCGACGTGGCGGTGCCTGTCGCGCTGCTGCCGGTGGCCGAGCAGCCGACCGAGCCCGCGGCCACGGTGCGACCACCGACCACGCGGGACCTGCTCGCCGCGGCCGGCAGCGCCGACCCCGCCGGGACGATGCTCGCCCGGTGCGCGGCGCCGGCTGACCTGCTCGACGACGAGTCGCGGCGGCGGGTGGCGGACGCCCTCGACCGGGCGGCCGGGGACGCGCTGTCCGCGCTGGTCTGCGCGTGCCCGTCCTGCGGTGCGGCCGTCGACGGCGTCCTCGACGTCTGCGCGCTCCTGTGGGACGCGGTCGACGACGCGGCCCCCCATCTGCTGCGCGAGGTGGCCTCGCTCGCCGCCGCCTTCGGCTGGACCGAGCCGGAGATCCTGGCGCTGCCGCCGGCCCGCCGCGCCGCCTACCTGGACCTGGTGGGGGCATGAGCGACTTCCTCGACCGGGTGGCCCGCCGCGTCGCCGGCTCGGGCTCGGTGGTGCGGCTGCGCCCCCGCGCGCGGTACGAGCAGTCCTCGCCGGCGCTCACG
>NZ_JBGFQZ010000029.1:0-45415 GCF_041295535.1 Cellulomonas sp. ICMP 17802
GGGGCGGACCTGGTGCTCGACGGGGTCCTGGGCATCGGCGCGGACGGTTCCGGGCTGCGCGGCGTCGCGGGCGAGCTGGTCGAGGCCGTCCTGTCGCTGGGTCGCCCCTACGTCGTCGCGGTCGACGTGCCCTCCGGGATCGGGGTCGACGACGGGCGGCGCGACGGAGTCGTGCTCGACGCCGACCTGACGGTGACGTTCGGCGCCCTCAAGCCCGGGCTGCTCGTGTCGCCCGCGTCGGTCGCCGCGGGCCGCGTCGAGCTGGTGGACCTCGGGCTCGAGCTCGACGGACCGCCCGCGGTGGCCCGGCTCGAGGTGGGAGACGTCGCGGGGCTGTGGCCCGTGCCCGCCGCCGACGCGCACAAGTACACCCGCGGCGTGGTCGGGGTCGTCGCGGGGTCGCGGACGTACCAGGGGGCGGCGGTGCTGACGACGAGCGCGGCCGTGCGGTCGGGCGTCGGCATGGTGCGGTACCTGGGCGACGTCGGCGACGTGGTGGTCGCGGCGCACCCCGAGGTCGTGGTCGGCACCGGGCGGGTGCAGGCGTGGGTGTTCGGCCCGGGGGTGTCGCCCGACGACGCGGGGCAGCGCCGGCGCATCGAGTACGCCTTCGAGCACGTGGTCGGGCGGGGCGAGGCGGCCGTGGTCGACGCGGGCGCGCTCGAGCTGCTGCCGGCGCACATCGGGCCGCACGCGGTCCTCACGCCGCACGCCGGCGAGCTCGCCCGGCTGCTGAGCCAGCGCGGGGAGGACGTCGAGCGGGCCGCCGTCGAGGCCGAGCCGCTGCGCTGGGCGCGCCGCGCGCACGAGCTCACCGGGGCGACCGTGCTGCTCAAGGGTCCCGTGACGGTGGTCGCGGGGGCCCAGGGCGCCGCGTACGCCCAGGCGGACGCGCCCGCGTGGCTGTCGACCGCGGGGGCGGGCGACGTGCTCGCCGGCCTGCTGGGGGCGCTGCTGGCCGGGCGGGCGGACGCTATCCACGACGACCCGTCGCTCGCGGCGGCGCTCGCGGCGACGGCGGCGCTCGTGCACGGGCGCGCGGCGCACCGCGCCAACCCGGGCGGTCCGGTGGGCGCGCGCGACGTCGCCGACGCCCTGCCCGGCACGATTGCGGAGCTGCTCGACGCATGACGCTCCCGCCCGACCTCCGCGCCCGCGTCGAGGCACTGACGAGCAGCGGGCAGCGCCGGGTCCTCGGCATCGCCGGCGCGCCCGGGGCCGGCAAGTCGACGGTCGCCGCGGAGGTGGTCGCGGCCGTGGGACCCGCCGCGGTCGTGGTGCCGATGGACGGGTTCCACCTGGCGCAGTCCGAGCTCGAGCGGATCGGTCGCGCCGACCGCAAGGGCGCTCCGGACACGTTCGACGCCGACGGGTTCGTGGCGCTGCTGACCCGCCTGCACCGGTCCGAGCGGACCGTCTACGCGCCCGAGTACCGCCGCGACCTGCGCAACCCCGTCGCCGGCGCGATCGCGGTGCCGCCGGAGACGGTGCTCGTCGTGGTCGAGGGGAACTACCTGCTGCTCGACGACCACGGGTTCGGCCCGGTCGCCGGTCTGCTCGACGAGTCGTGGTTCCTCGCACCCGACGACGCCGTGCGGCTGGACCGGCTGGTGGCCCGGCACGAGGCGTTCGGCAAGTCGCCCGAGGCGGCGCGGGCGTGGTCGCACGGTCCCGACGAGAGCAACGCCCGGCTCGTGGCCGCGACCGCCTCTCGCGCCGACGTCGTCGTGCGGCTCGCGTGACGGACGGTGCGAGACTGGGCGCCGTGAGCTACCCCGCACGCGCCGTCGTCGACCTCGCGGCCGTCCGCGCCAACGTCCGCTCGCTGGCCGCGCACGCCCCGACCGCCCAGGTGATGGGCGTGGTGAAGGCCGACGGCTACGGCCACGGCCTGCTGCCGACGGCCTCCGCCGCGATCGCCGGCGGCGCCACCTGGCTGGGCGCCGCGCAGATGGACGAGGCCCTCGCGCTGCGGCGCGGCGGGATCGTCGGCCCTCGCGTGCTGACCTGGCTCTACGCGCCCGGCGCCCCCCTGCGCGACGCCCTCGACGCGGACATCGACGTGTCCGTGTCCGCGCCCTGGGCGCTGCGCGAGCTTGCCGACGCCGCGCGCGCCGCGGGCCGTCCCGCGCGCGCGCACCTGAAGGTCGACACGGGGCTCGGGCGCAACGGCCTCACGCCGGACGACCTGGCCTCGCTGCTGCCGGAGGTCCTGCGGCTGCGCGCCGAGGGCGCGGTCGAGGTGGTGGGGCTGTGGAGCCACCTCGCGTTCGCCGACGAGCCCGAGCACCCCACGGTCAAGCTCCAGGCGGAGGTGTTCGCGGACGCGCTGCGGACCGTCGAGGGCGCCGGTGTGACGCTCGAGGTGCGGCACCTGGCCAACTCCGCGGCGACCCTGACGGCGCCCGGCATGCACTACGACCTCGTGCGGCCCGGCATCGCGGTCTACGGGCTGTCGCCGGTGCCGCAGCTGGGCGGCCCGGAGGACTTCGGGCTGGTGCCCGCCATGACTCTCGAGGCCGAGCTGGCGAACGTGAAGTCGGTGCCGGGCCGGCACGGGGTCTCGTACGCGCACCACTACGTCACCCCGGGCGACACCGTGCTCGGGCTGGTGCCGCTGGGGTACGCCGACGGCATCCCGCGGCACGCGTCCGGCACCCAGGAGCGGCCGGGCGGGCCGGTGCGCGTCGGGGGTCGCACCCTCGGCGTCGCCGGGCGCGTCTGCATGGACCAGGTGGTGGTCGACCTCGGTCCCGGGGCCACCGAGCGCGCGGGCGATCGCGTCGAGCTGTTCGGCACCGGCCACGACGGCGGCCCCACCGCGCAGGACTGGGCGGAGGTCGCGGGGACCATCTCGTACGAGATCGTCACGCGCGTCGGGGCGAGGGTCCCGCGGGTGCACGTGGACAGCGAGGCCGCGTCATGACCGTCGTCACCGTGCGGCTGCCCGACGCCGACGCCACCCGCGCGTACGGCCGGGCCCTGGCGGACGTGCTGCGGGCGGGCGACCTCGTGGTGCTCACGGGCGACCTGGGCGCCGGCAAGACGACCCTGACGCAGGGCATCGGGGCCGGGCTGCGCGTGCGCGGGCAGGTGGCGTCGCCCACCTTCATCATCGCGCGCGAGCACCCGCCGCTGGCCCGCGAGGACGGCAGCCGCGGCCCCACGCTCGTGCACGTCGACGCGTACCGGCTGGGCTCGCTCGACGAGGTGGACGCGCTCGACCTCGACGCGAGCCTGGACGAGGCCGTCACGGTGGTCGAGTGGGGCGAGGGGTGGGTCGAGTCGCTGGCGCAGGACCGGCTCGAGGTCACCCTCCAGCGGCCGCGCGGCGGGGCGCTGGCCGACGACGACCTCGACGACGCCGCGGCGGGGGAGCGCGTCGTCACGGTGCGCGCGGTGGGCCCCCGCTGGGCGGACGTCACGCTGCCCGACGCGGCACCGGTGGCAGGCTGAGCCCGTGCCCGTCCTCGCCCTCGACACCTCCGCCGCCGTCGCGGTGGCCCTGACCGACGACTCCGGTGCGGTGCTGGCCGCCCGCTCGGACGCCCAGCAGCGCCACCACGCCGAGCTGCTCACCCCGATGATCGCCGACGTCCTGGCCGAGGCCGGCGTGGACCGCCGGGCCCTGACCGCCGTGGTGGTCGGCACCGGTCCGGCGCCCTTCACCGGCCTGCGCGTCGGGCTGGTCACGGCCCGCACGCTGGCCCTCGCGCTCGGCATCCCGGTGCACGGCGTGCCCAGCCTGGACGCGCTCGCGGCCCGGGCGTCCCGGGTGCTCCCGCCGGGCACCGACGTGCTGGTCGCCACCGACGCGCGGCGTCGCGAGGTCTACTGGGCCACGTACCGGCTGGCCGGGGCGGGACGGATCGCGGTGCTGGCCGGGCCGGAGGTCGCCGCGGCGACCGACGTGGCCGCCGACCCCCGCGCCGCGGGCGCGCTCGCGATCGGGCGCGGCGCAGTGCTGTACCCGAACCTGGTGTCGGACACGGCGCCCGGGGTCGACCTGGACGGCCTCGGCCTCCTCGACCCCGACCCCTCGGAGCTGGCGCGCCTCGCGCTGCTGCGCGTCGCGGCCGGCGAGCAGCAGGGGACCGAGCCGCTCTACCTGCGGCGGCCGGACGCGGTGCCCCAGGCCGCGCGCAAGCGCGTGCTGGGATGACCGAGCAGCCGGGTGGCGTCGTCGTCCGCGCGCTGGGCCCGGCCGACCTGCCGGACCTCGAGCGCATGGAGATCGAGCTGTTCGGTCCGGCCGCGTGGTCGCCCGAGAGCCTGGCGTCGGAGATCGTCGGCGTCGGGCGGTGGTACGTGGGCGCGGTGGTCGACGGGACCCTGGTCGGCTACGCGGGACTGTGGTTCGACGGGTTCGACGCGCAGGTCATGACGATCGGGACCGACGAGCGGTTCCAGGGCCGCGGGCTCGGCCGGCGGATGCTCGAGAACCTGCTGGACCGCGCGCGCACGCTCGGCGCGGCCGTGGTGCTGCTCGAGGTACGCGTGGACAACGACCCCGCGATCCACCTGTACGAGAGCGTGGGCTTCGAGCGGCTCGGCAAGCGCCGGGCGTACTACCAGCCGGGGAACATCGACGCGTGGACCATGCGTCTGGACCTGCGCCGGGACGAGGGGGGAGCGGCATGACGAGGGACCCGCGAGACACGGTCCTCGTGGACGCCGAGGGGCTGGCCGCCGCGCTCGCGGGCGACGAGCCGCCCGTGCTGCTCGACGTCCGGTGGGCGCTGGGGCAGACCGACGGCCACGAGCAGTACCTGGCGGGACACGTGCCCGGCGCCGTGTTCGTCGACCTGGACACCGAGCTGGCCGGGCCGGCGTCCCCGCAGGACGGCCGGCACCCGCTGCCCGACCTGGCCCGGCTCGAGGCCGACGCACGGCGCTGGGGCGTGTCCGCCGAGCGGACGGTCGTGGCCTACGACGCCGTCGGCGGCACGTCCGCCGCGCGCGTCTGGTGGCTGCTGCGCTGGGCGGGGCTGACCGACGTGCGGCTGCTGGACGGCGGCCTGGCCGCGTGGACCGCCGCCGGGTTCCCGCTCGAGGCCGGGTCCGTGACGCCCGAGCCCGGGGACGTCGTGCTGGTGCCGGGCTCGCTGCCGACGATCGACGCGGACGAGGCGGCCGCGTGGACCGGGTCGCTGCTCGACGCCCGCGCCGCCGAGAGGTACCGGGGCGAGGTCGAGCCCGTCGACCCGCGCGCGGGCCACATCCCGGGCGCGTTGTCGGTGCCCACGGCGGGGAACCTGGGCGCCGACGGCACGTTCCTGCCCGACGAGCGGCTGCGGGAGCGGTTCGCGGGGCTGGTCGGGCCGGTCGCGGTGTACTGCGGGTCCGGCGTGACCGCCGCGCACGAGGTCGCGGCGCTCGCGTCGATCGGCGTCGAGGCCGCGCTGTACCCGGGGTCGTGGTCGCAGTGGTCGAACGACCCGGCGCGCCCGGCGGAGACGGGGGAGGCCGCGACCCCCTCGGGGATCGCGGCCTCCTGAGCCGGCCGGTCGGGCGCGCGGTCCGTCAGACCGTGAGCGCGGCCTGCGTGTAGGCGAGGCGCTCGGCGCGCGGGTGGTGCGTGCCGGCACCCTCGACGTGGCCGACGTTGACGACGAGGAGCGACTTCCAGCCGTTGTCGGCGAAGAACTCCTGGTCGATCCCCTGGGCGTCCATGCCGCCCATCGGGCCGGCGGCCAGGCCGGCGGCGCGCAGGCCGACGATGAGGTAGCCCGCCTGGATGAGCGCGTTGGTGCGCGCCATCGTCTCGCGCTGCTCGGGCTGACCCTCGAGCGCGCCGGCGAGCGCGGCCATGTGCGGCGCGAGCGTCGGGATGTGGGCGTGGAAGCCGGTGTCGGCGGCCAGGACCAGCGTGACGGGGGCGGCGAGCACGCGGTCGCGGTTGCCCTCGTTCATGTGGGCGGCCAGGCGCTGCCGGGCCTCCGGGGTGCGCACCACGAGCAGGCGCAGGGGGATGGTGTTGAGGGCGGTGGGGCCCCACTTCACCAGGTCGTACACCGCGGCGATCTGCTCGTCGCTGACCTCGTCGGGCGTGAACGCGGCGGCCGTGCGGGCCTCGCGGAACAGGAGGTCGGCGACGTCGTCGGCGACCGCCAGACCGGACGTGGGGAAGTCGAGACCGTCCAGGACGGTGGTGTCAGTGGTCATGCCTCGTTGAAGCGTCAACTATCCATGCTTGTTCCGGGCCTCGAGGTGGCGATCGTCACACCGTCGCGCCCGCCTATCCTGGTGCGCATGGCTGACCCCCTCGTGCTCGGGATCGAGACGTCCTGCGACGAGACCGGCGTCGCCCTCGTCCGCGGCTACGACCTGCTGGTCGACGCCGTCGCCAGCTCGGTGGACGAGCACGCGCGGTTCGGCGGCATCATCCCCGAGATCGCCTCGCGCGCCCACCTCGAGGCCATGGTCCCCACGATCGAGCGGGCGCTGGCCACGGCGGACGTCTCGCTGGGCGAGGTCGACGCGATCGCGGTGACCGCCGGTCCGGGCCTCGTCGGACCCCTGACCGTCGGCGCCTCGGCGGCCAAGGCGCTCGCGCTCGCGCTGGACAAGCCCCTGTACGGCGTCAACCACGTGATCGGCCACGCGGTGGTGGACGAGCTGGTCGACGGGGCGTTCCCGGAGCGCGTGATGGCGCTGGTGGTCTCGGGTGGTCACTCGTCGCTGCTGCTCATCGACGACACCGTGCGCGTGACGGAGCTGGGCTCGACGCTCGACGACGCCGCGGGGGAGGCCTTCGACAAGGTGGGCCGCCTGCTCGGGCTGCCGTACCCGGGCGGCCCGCACATCGACCGGCTCGCCCGCGAGGGGGACCCCACCGCGATCCGCTTCCCGCGCGGGCTCACCGCCGCCAAGGACCAGGCCGCGCACGCCGCCGACTTCTCGTTCTCGGGGCTCAAGACCGCCGTGGCCCGCTGGGTGGAGGCCCGGCAGGACGCCGGCCAGGCCGTGCCGCTGGAGGACGTCGCGGCGTCGTTCGCGGAGGCGGTGGCCGACGTGCTGACGGCCAAGACGATCGCCGCCTGCCGCGCGCACGGCGTGGACACCCTGGTGGTCGGCGGCGGGTTCTCCGCCAACTCGCAGCTGCGCGACATGGCGGCGAAGCGCTGCGCGGAGGCCGGCATCGAGCTGCGGATCCCGCCCATCCGGTACTGCACCGACAACGGCGCGATGATCGCGGCGCTCGGCTCGGCCGTGGTGCGCCGCGGCCTGCCCCCGTCGTCGCTGGACCTGCCGGTCGACTCGTCGATGCCGCTCACCCACGTGCTCGTCTGAGGACCTTCTGCCCTACCTCCTCGTGACGCCCCGGCGTGCCATGGGGGGAGGGGTCGCGCGCCGCGCGGCACCGGCGGTGAGGCGGTGGGTGTGGTGCGTGCGGGACGAGTCCTGGTGGCGGTGGCCTCGGCAGCGGTGCTGACCGGCTGCGTGACGGTGAACGAGCAGGCCGGGCCCGGCATGATGCACGGCCGCGGGGCCACCGTCGTGCGATCGACGTGCGCGCCGCCGGTCGACGCCTCCGGGTCGACCGTCGTGGTCATGCTCGGCGACGGCGGCATGATGCGCCGGATGCACGGCGGCACCGCGATGCTACGGGCGGTCCCCGCGACGGTCCCGGCGGGTCCGGTGACGCTGCTGGCCCAGAACATGGGCCGCCGCACGCACGAGCTCGTCGTGCTGCCGCTGGCTCCCGGTGAGTCCGTGGGTGAGCGGGCGGTGGGCGTCGACGGCACCGTGGACGAGACCGGCAGCCTGGGCGAGGCGTCGGCCCCGTGCGCCGAGGGGGCCGGCGACGGCCTCACGCCGGGCGCCGTCGGATGGGTGACGCTCGACCTCCCCGCGGGCCGGTACGAGCTGGTCTGCAACCTCCCGCGCCACTACGCGGCGGGCATGGTCGACGAGCTCGTCGTGACGGCGCGCTAGCCGGCTACAGCGGCCGGCCGGCCGCCATCTCGGCGACCAGCGAGCGGACGACCGCGTCGAGCTCGCCCGCGTGCCGTCGCGCCACCGCGCGCTGGCGCTGGTACGAGGCTCCCCGGCGCAGGATGACCCGCACCTGCTCGAGCTCGGCGGAGCAGCCGAGGCGCTCGGCCACCGGCGCGAGGTCGACCAGCCAGCGGCTCACGGCGTCGGTCACCAGCTCCTCGTCGCCGGCCGCGTTCGTGATGATGATCGCGTCCATGCCGTACCGCGCCGAGCGCCACTTGTTCTCCTGCGCGAACCACGGCGGCAGGGACGGCAGCGGCTCGCCGCGGTCGATCATGCCGGAGAAGTGCTCGACGAAGCAGTGCGTCAGGGCCGAGATCGCGGCGACCTCGAGCAGGTTCGACGCGCCGTCGGCGATCCGCATCTCGAGCGTCCCGAACCGCGGGGAGGGGCGGACGTCCCAGCGGATCTCGTCGAACTGGTCGATCACGCCCGTGTGCAGCATGTCGCCCACGTACTGCTCGAGCTGCGACCACTGCTCGAAGGCGAACGGCAGCCCCGCGGTGGGCAGCTGCTGGAAGAGCAGCGCACGGTTGGAGGCGTAGCCGGTGTCCTTGCCGCCCCAGAACGGGGACGACGCCGACAGGGACTGGATGTGCGCGAACACCGTGAGCATCGCGCGCGAGAGGGGCAGCACCTTGTCGCGGTCCTCGATGCCCACGTGCACGTGCACGCCGTAGATGAGCATCTGGCGGCCCCACCACTGCGTGCGGTCGATCAGCGTGGCGTACCGCTGCTTGTCGGTGACCTTCTGCTGCGCCCAGTGGGCGAACGGGTGCGTCGCGCTGCCCATGAGCTCGATGCGCAGGGGCGCCGCGGCGGCGCGCACCTCGTCGAGCGCGCGCTGCAGGTCGGCGGTGGCCTGCCCGATGGTGCGGCACTTGCCCGACCGGATCTCGACGGTGTTGAGCAGCAGCTCCTGCGTGATGAGGGGGTGCTCGCTGCCGTCGGCGGGTCGGACCGCCGCGAGGACGGCCTCGGCGGCCTGCCGCAGGTCCCCGGAGTCGGCGTCGACGAGCCCGACCTCCCACTCGATGCCGACGGAGGACCGCTCCGAGTGCGCGAACGGCAGGGTGACCGGCGCGGCCATCAGGCGGGCTCCACCACGAGCACCTGCTGGCTGCCCGCGACGCGGGTGAGGATGATCGTGCCCGTGGCGCTGCCGCGCAGGTCGAGCTGGCGGCGCAGCTGCTCGGGCACCACGGCGGTGCCGCGCTTCTTGATGGTCAGCTTGCCCACGTCGCGTCCTCGCAGGTACGTGCGGAGCCGCTTCAGGCCGAACGGCAGGGTGTCGAGCACGCGGTAGGCGGTCGCGGTCGGCACCGGCACCAGCGCGTCGGACGTCACGTAGGCGATCGTGGGGTCCACCAGCCGCCCGCGCACCTGGGCGGCGATCTCGCCGACCAGGCCGGCGCGGATCACGGCGCCGTCCGGCTCGTACAGGTAGCCACCGACCGGGCCTGTCGGCGGGCGCTCGTCGGAGGTCTGCTCGACCACGTGCGCCTCGCCGGCGCGCAGCACGAGCGCCGAGCGGCCGGGCCCCTCGGGGGCCAGCGGACCGAACCAGAGGCCCACCTCGACCACGTCGCCGTCCACGGAGACCCACTGCGCGTGGGCGTCCGCGGGCAGTGCGGTGTGGGGGATGCCGGGCCCGAGCTTGAGGCCGAGCGCGGGGATCGCCTCCCGCAGGGCGAGGACGGCGTCCAGCGGGGGCTCGTAGGCGGCCGGGTCGAACACGCGGCTTCCCGACGAGGTGCGCCGGGCCGGGTCGGCGTAGACCCCGTCGACTCCTTCGGCCGCCAGGTCGAGCGCGAGCCCGTCGCCGTGGCGGACCACCGCGTCGGGGAAGTGCCGCAGGTTGACGGTCGCGATCGCCGCGGTGGCCTCGTCGCGGTCGATGGCGAGCACGCGCAGCCCGATGCCCGCGACAGCCATGGCGTCGGCGCCGATGCCGCACGTGAGGTCCGCGACCAGCGTGCTGCCGGCGTCGCGGAACCGGCGGGCGTGGTGCGCCGCGACGGTGAGCCGGGTGGCCTGCTCGAGGCCGGCCGCGGTGAAGAGCATGCCGTCGGCGAACGTGCCGAACTTGGCGGCGGCCTTCGCGCGCAGGCGCGACTGGGTCAGGGCGGCGGCGACGAGCGCGGGGTCGATGCCCTCGTCGCGCAGGCGTTCCGACAACGCCATCGTGCGGGCCTCGTCGTACGGCGGCAGCGCCGACAGCAGGGCCCAGCCCGCGGGGCTGAGCAGCTGGGCGATGCCGTCGCGATCCATGCCGCGATCCTCGCACGCAGCGCCGCTCCGGGGGCGGGTCCGCGGGGCTTGCTGGCACTCGCCTTGACCGAGTGCTAACCGGTTCCTAGAGTGAGTCGCTGGCACTCTCCCGGTGAGTGTGCCAGCTGCGCTCCAGGCCACGGCACCCGCGACGACGTGACCCGACAGCGCGCACGAACCTCAGAGAACTACTCACATGCGAAGGGGAGGTCCGCTGTGTCGGTCTCCATCAAGCCCCTCGAGGACCGGATCGTCGTCAAGACGCTCGAGGCAGAGACGACGACCGCTTCCGGTCTCGTCATCCCGGACAGCGCCAAGGAGAAGCCCCAGGAGGGCGAGGTCCTGGCGGTCGGACCCGGCCGTGTCGACGACAACGGCGTCCGGATCCCGCTCGACGTCGCCGTCGGCGACAAGGTCATCTACTCGAAGTACGGCGGCACCGAGGTCAAGTACTCGGGCGAGGAGTTCCTCATCCTCTCGGCCCGCGACATCCTCGCGATCGTCGTCAAGTGATCTGAGGGGCGCCCGCGCCCCGCACGAGAAGGCCCCCACGGCGTCGCCGTGGGGGCCTTCTCGTCGTCTCGCACGGCCTTCTCGTCGTCGGGCGCGGAAGAGCCCTCCCCTCGTCGTGCCTGGAGGGGAGGGCTCTGGTGCGTGGTGCCGGCGGTCAGCCGACGCGGGTGGCGCGGCCGCGCTGGGCGAGCACCGCGGCGCGCTCGTCCTCGGACAGCCCGCCCCAGACGCCGTAGGGCTCGCGCACGGCGAGCGACTGCTCGAGGCACTGCTTGATCACCGGGCACGTGGCGCAGATGGCCTTGGCGGCCTCGGCGCGACGGCGGCGGGCCGATCCGCGCTCACCCTCGGGGTGGAAGAACAGGTCCTGGTCCTCGTCACGGCAGGCACCGTCGAACTGCCACTCCCACAGGTCCATCACCGGTCCGGGAAGGCGCGAGATCTCGGCCATGAGTTCCTCCTCAGTCTGTCCGCCGCGCCGCCGGGTGGGCAGCTGCGCCGGGAAGGTCGTGAACACGGGATTCCCGTGCGAGTTGCGCTTGGTGGAGATCCGTACGGGTGGGGCGTTGGTGAGGACGTTACAACCGCGCCAGAAGTTGTTCAAGACCGTGTCACACATTCGTGCGATGACGCGATTGTCGATGAACGCCCAGCTCGGCGTGTCGCGCGGCGACACGCCAGAACGGGCCGAATCCTCCGGGCCTGGCAGAATCGCGCCATGGTGACGCGCGAGGACGACGAACCGGCGGGACCGCCGACGCCGGCCCTCGCTGTCGCCGCCGTCGCGCGCAGGCTCGGGGTCGCACCCGCGACGCTGCGCACGTGGGACCGCCGGTACGGGCTGGGGCCCTCCGAGCACTCGGCGGGCGCGCACCGTCGCTACTCCGCGGTCGACGTCGAGCGGCTGCTCGTGATGCGGCGCCTCACGCTGGACGGGGTCGCCCCCGCGGAGTCGGCGCGCATCGCGCTGGCAACCGACGTCTCCGCCACGCCGTCCCACGACGGCGGGGAGGTCGCCGCGACCCCCACGGCGGTCGTCGACGCCTCCCTGGCCGGGGACGTCGAGCGGTGCGCGCGGCTGCTCGCGCTCGAGCCGGGCGCGGACGTGGTCGACTGGTGGACCGGTCTGGTCGAGCCGGCGCTGGCCGCGCTGGCCCGGCGGACGGTGGTGGACCCGCCCGGTGTGGACGCGGTCGCCGCCGTCCACGGGGGAGTGCTGGCGGCGCTCCGGGCGCGGCCCGCCCCGCTGGCGGGCTCGGGCCGGCCGGTCGTCCTGGTCCTCGTCGCGCCCCGGGAGGCCCGGCCGCTCGTCGCGCACGCCCTCGCCGGCGCCCTGGCCGCGCGCGGCGTCGACGCCCGGATCGTCGGCGGGCCGGTCGGGGCGCACCACGCCGTCGAGCTGGCCGCGATGACCCGGACGCGCGCGGTGGTGACGATCGGCGAGCGCGCCGACGCGGACCTCGAGGTGGTGGACCGGCTGGCCGTCGAGCAGCCGGAGCTGGCGCAGTTCGTGATGGTCCCCGAGGGCGCCGCCGGCGCCGTTCCGCTGGGCCGGTCGGTGCACCGCGCGCGCTCGTTCACGGGGCTGCTGCACGAGGTGCTGGCGGTCGCGACGACGGGTGTCGAGCGCTGAACGGACGAATCGCCACCGCCGAGTGGGGGAGACATTCCTCGCAGGCGGCTCATGGGCGGACGAAGCCCCGCCCGCAGCGGGTGGGGTTCGCCACAACGGCTAACTTCCGCGGGATCGTCGGCCGATAGACGTCAGGTGCCCCGGACGGGGCCCGAGAGGGGAACACTCATGGCGGGAGTCGTGGTCTGTCACGGCTCGGCGGTCGTTCGAGAGCGGCTCGTCGTGACCTCCATCGGCGTGCCTGCGCTCGGTCCGGTCCGTGCGGCGTCGTCGGTGGACGAGCTGCTGAGCCTGGCGCGGCGCATGCCGCCGACCGTGGTGCTGCTCGACGCGCACCTGGCTGCGCCCGGGGCGATCGAGGCGATCCGTCGCCTGCGCGCCGTGGCGCCCGCCGCCGCGATCGTGCTGCTCGCGCTCCCGGACGACACCGTGGCGCTCGACCGGGCGCTCGCGCTCGGCGCCCGTGGCTTCCTCGCTCCTGACGTCGGCCGCGCCGAGCTGTCCGCGGTCGCCGCGCACGTGCTCGCCAGCCCGGTCCTCCCGGCCCCGGCCGGTCAGCGCACCCCGCCCGTCGACGTGCCCAGCCAGGGCGGCTTCCGCGGAGACGCGCGGACGCCGTCGGAGGGCGTGCCCGTCGTGCCCGCCTCGGCGCCCGACGCGAACGTCGCACCCGCCGCCGCGCCCACCACGGGCGCGATCCCGGGCGTGCCGCTGACCAAGCGGGAGATCGAGGTGCTCACCGGCATGAGCCACGGCCGGTCGAACGCGCAGATCGGCGCCGAGCTCTACCTCTCCGAGGACACGGTCAAGACGCACGCGCGCCGGCTGTTCCGCAAGCTGGGCGCCAACGACCGGGCACAGGCCGTGGCGATCGGACTGCGCCGGGGGCTGATCCGGTAGTTCCGAGCACGTATCCTTGCCGGATGACGGAGCACTCGCCTGCCGACCCGTTCGCCCGCATCGGGCTCACCTACGACGACGTGCTCCTCCTGCCGGGGGAGACGGACGTCATCCCGAGCGAGGTGGACACCACCTCGCGGCTGACGCGCGAGATCTCCGTGCGCGTGCCGCTGCTCTCCGCCGCCATGGACACCGTCACCGAGTCGCGCATGGCCATCGCCATGGCGCGCCAGGGCGGCATCGGGATCCTGCATCGCAACCTGTCGATCGAGGACCAGGCGCACCAGGTCGACCTGGTGAAGCGCTCCGAGTCGGGCATGATCACCGACCCCGTGACGGTCGGTCCGGACGCGACGCTCGCGGAGCTGGACCACCTGTGCGGCATCTACCGGGTGTCCGGCCTGCCGGTCATCGCCGAGAACGGGCTGCTGCTCGGCATCATCACCAACCGCGACCTGCGCTTCGTGCCCGGCGGGGAGTTCGAGACGCGCCGCGTGCGCGAGATCATGACGCCGATGCCGCTGGTCACCGCGCCCGTGGGCATCGCCCGCGACGACGCCGCCGCGCTGCTGGCCAAGCACAAGATCGAGAAGCTCCCGCTGGTCGACGACGCCGGGATCCTGCGCGGCCTCATCACCGTCAAGGACTTCGTGAAGTCCGAGCAGTACCCCGACGCCACCAAGGACGGCGAGGGCCGCCTGGTGGTCGGCGCCGCGATCGGGTTCTTCGGTGACGCCTGGGAGCGGGCGACCGCGCTGGTCGAGGCCGGCGTGGACGCGCTCGTCGTCGACACGGCCAACGGCCACGCCCGGCTCATGCTCGACATGGTCCGCCGCCTCAAGTCCGACCCGTCCACCCGCCACGTGCAGGTCATCGGCGGCAACGTCGCGACGACCCCCGGCGCGCAGGCGCTGGTCGACGCGGGGGTCGACGCCGTGAAGGTCGGGGTCGGGCCGGGATCCATCTGCACCACCCGGGTGGTCGCCGGCGTCGGCGTCCCGCAGGTCACCGCGATCTACGACGCCGCCCGCGCGTGCAAGCCGGCCGGCGTGCCGGTCATCGGCGACGGCGGCCTGCAGTACTCCGGCGACATCGCGAAGGCGCTCGTGGCCGGTGCGGACACGGTCATGCTCGGCTCGCTGCTGGCCGGCTGCGACGAGTCGCCGGGCGAGCTCGTGTTCGTCAACGGCAAGCAGTTCAAGCACTACCGCGGCATGGGCTCGCTCGGGGCGATGGCGTCGCGCGGCCGCATCTCGTACTCCAAGGACCGGTACTTCCAGGCCGACGTGTCGTCCGACGAGAAGATCGTGCCCGAGGGCATCGAAGGCCAGGTGCCGTACCGCGGGCCGCTGTCGGCCGTCGCGCACCAGCTCATCGGTGGCCTGCACCAGTCGATGTTCTACGTCGGCGCGCACACCATCCCGCAGCTGCAGGACCGCGGGAAGTTCATCCGGATCACCGCCGCGGGGCTCAAGGAGTCGCACCCGCACGACATCCAGATGACGGTCGAGGCGCCGAACTACACCGGCCGCTGACCCGCCCTCAGGGCAGCAGGGGCAGCTTCCCGACGATCTTGTCGACCCGGTTGCGCGGCCCGACGAGGCTGATCGCGGAGTACCGGGGCGCGTCCGTCGTCGACACCGCGGCCAGGTACTCGTCGTAGACGCGGGTGTGCTGCGCCGACGCCGAGGGCCTCCGCACCTGGGCCGCCACGCTCCCCGAGGTGATCGGCGTGCTCGTCACCAGCGGGACGGAGGACTTCCTCCTGCACGTCGCCGTGGCCGGGAACACCGGCTCTGCGTCTTCGTGGTCGATCGGCTGACGGAGCGGTCCGAGGTCGCCGACGTGCGCACGTCGATCGTGTGCCAGTACCTGCGCAACGCTCGCGTCGAGCCGGTGGTCGAGCGCTGAGGCTTCACTGTTCTGGGTTCCCAGAAGGTGCGCGGCAGCCCGGGATTCATGAGGAATGCGCAGAGATGATTGTTCGACGCCCCTTTACCTTCCTTTCTGGCCCTGTGGATTAATGGGTTCCTGTCGGGGGCTGTGGGCGGCTCGGTGTGGCTCTGACCTGCGGGGACGGTGAGTCTTGTTCTCGTCTCACCATTCGAGCGATTGTCGCGGTGAATGTCAGTGGTGGCTGGGAGACTTCTTCGTGGCGGGATTGATGGGGCTGGTTGGTCGGCCCGTCCCGAGGACGCAGAGGAGGTGGGTGCGGGTGTCGGTCGAGGAGGTATCCCCGGGTTCTGCGCCTGTCGCGCCGCCCTCCTCTCCCGTGTCGCCCGCATCCGCTGCCTCTCCCATGCCGCCGGCGCCTGCTGTGTCGCCCGAGTCGACGGCGTCGGCGGCGTTGGTGGCGTTGGCCGCGGCGGTGGAGGCGTTGGCGGTGGCGGCGGACCCCACGACGGTGGCGGGCCGGTTGCCGGGCGCGGCCGCCGTTGAGGTGGTGCGGGAGGCGTTGGTGGTGGCGGGCCGGCTGGCCGCGATCGCGGCCCGGGTGGTGCCGGTGGTGGAGGCCGACGGGTGCTGGGCGTCGGACGGGGCGAGGTCGCTCACCACCTGGCTGGCCACCCAGGGACGCCTGCCGCACACCCAGGCCGCCGACCTGGTGAGGTTGGGGCGGGCGTTCCGGGACGCCCTGCCGGCCACCGCGGTCGCGGCGGTCGCGGGCCGGGTCCCGGTGCAGGCCGCGCACGCGATCGCCGCGGTGGCCAACACCCCCGACCGGCGCACCCTGCTGACCGCCCCCGCCCAGGAGTGCGGGGAGGGGTTCTTGCTGGAGTTCGCCGGGCTGCCGGCCGCGCAGTTCCGGGTGCTGACCCGCCGGTGGGCCGCGCACGCCGACCCCGGCGCGGACGAGCGCGGCTACCGGGACGCCACCGACCGCGAGTTCCTCACCCTGGCCCAGTCCACCGAGGGGTGCCATCTGACCGGGTTCCTGACCACCGAGCACGGCCACGCGTTACGGGCCGCGCTGGCCGCGCTGACCGGCACCTCCCCCGACCAGGCCGGGCTGCCCGCCGGGCGGCGCCGCGCCGGCGCCCTGGTCACCCTGACCCGCCTGGCCCTGGACCGCGACCTGACCGGCGCCACCGGCACCCACCGCCCCCAGATCACCGCCATCGTCGACTACACCACCCTGCACCGCGCCCTCGACCACGCCCCCGGCAACCCCGACCCGGGAACCGGGCCCGCACCTAGAGCCGAACGTGGCCCGTGGACGGGTCCCGGACCGGGTCGAGGGCGGCAGGACCACACCCTCGGCGGCACGCACGACCCGACGCCATCACCGGCCCCGCCCCCAGGGCCCGTGCCGGTCGACCCGGACCGGTTCGCGGTCGCCGAGCTGGTCGGCACCGGACCCATCCCCGACACCGTGCTGGCCCGCCTGGCCTGCGACTCCGCGATCACCCGCATCGTGTTCGGACCCGCCTCCCAGATCCTGAACGTCGGCCGCACCGAACGCACCTACACCGGGCCCAAACGCCGCGCCATCATCGCCCGCGACCGGCACTGCCAATACCCCACCTGCGACGCCCCACCCGCCCTGGCCGAGATCCACCACACCCAGCACTGGCACCGCGACGGTGGCACCAGCGACACCCACACCGGCGTGCTCCTGTGCTGGCACCACCACGGCACCGTCCACGACCACGGCATCGAGATCACCCACCACCCCGACGGCCACTGGCACTTCACCGACCGCCACGGCCAACCCCTGCGCACCTGACAGAGGCGCGCAGACCCGCGCAGCGGGCCGCCACGGACAGCCCCCCGGCACCTGACACCGACACACAGACCCGCACAGCGGGCCACGGGTCGCGAGTGAACCTCGACCTCCCGGACGACTACACGCTCCGGGCTCTCGCACGGGCGGGGTGGTCCGATGAGGACCCAGTCGTCAGCCGACCGTGAACCGCGGGTCGCTCAGTCGCGGAACGTCTCGATCTGCGCGCCGAGCTCCACCAGGCGGTCCTGCAGCTGCTCGTAGCCGCGCGCGATGATGTCGACGTCGCGCAGCACGGACGTGCCCTTGGCGGCGAGCATCGCGAGCAGGATGACGACCGCGGGACGCAGCGCCGGCGGGCAGGAGACCTCGGCACCGGACCAGTGGGTCGGGCCGGTGACCTGGAGGCGGTGGGCGTCGAGGAGCCGGACGTCGGCGCCGAGCCGCGTGAGGTCGGTGAGGTGGATGGCCCGGCCCTCGTAGACCCAGTCGTGGATCAGCGTCGTGCCCTCGGCGTTCGCCGCGATCGCCGCGAAGAACGGGAGGTTGTCGATGTTGAGCCCGGGGAACGGCATCGGGTGGATCTTGTCGATCGGTGCGCGAAGCTCGCTCGGGTGGACGGTGACGTCCACCAGCCGGGTGCGACCGTTGGCGGCCGCGTACTCGTCGGAGAGCGAGTACCGCAGCCCCATCTCGGCCAGGGTCGCCAGCTCGATCTCCATGAACTCGATGGGCACCCGGCCGACCGTGATCTCGGAGTTCGTCACGATGCCGGCCGTGAGCAGGCTCATGGCCTCCACCGGGTCCTCGGAGACCGCGTACTCGACGTCGGCGTCGATGTCGGCCAGGCCGTGCACCCGCAGGGTCGTGGTGCCGATGCCGTCGATCCGGACCCCGAGCAGCTCGAGGTAGAAGCACAGGTCCTGGACCATGTAGTTGGAGCTGGCGTTGCGGATGGTGGTGACGCCCTCGCGCCGTGCGGCGGCCATGATGACGTTCTCCGTCACGGTGTCGCCGCGCTCGGTGAGGACGACCGCGAGGTCCTTCGCCCCGCCCCGCGTGACCAGGCCGTGGTAGTCGCCGGCGGTCGCCGTGACGTCGAGACCGAACGGGCGCAACCCGATCAGGTGGGGCTCGACCGTCCGCGTGCCCAGGTCGCAGCCGCCCGCGTAGGGGAGCCGGAACTCGTCCTCGAGGCCCAGCAGAGGACCCAGGAACATGATGATCGAGCGGGTCCGGCGCGCGGCGTCGACATCGATCGCGTCGAGCTTCAGGTGCTCAGGGACGACGATCTCGAGGTCGCGGCCGTCGGTCGACCACGTGGCGCGCACGCCGACCGAGCGCAGCACCTCGACGATCCGGTCGACCTCCACGATCCGGGCGACGTTGCGCAGCCGGGTGGTGCCGCGGTTGAGCAGCGACGCGCAGAGCAGCGCGACCGCGCCGTTCTTGCTGGTGTTGACGTCGATGCGGCCGCTGAGGGTCTGGCCGCCGTGCACCCGTAGGTGGGTCCGCTGCGGGCCGCCGAGCGTGACGATGGGGGAGTCGAGCGCCGCGCCGATCCGCGTGAGCATCTCGAGGCTCATGTTCTGCGCGCCCTGCTCGATCCGGTGGATCGCGGACTGGCTGGTGCCCAGGCGCTCGGCCAGCTGGGTCTGCGTGAGCCCCCGGTGCTGGCGCGCGGAGCGGACGAGGGAGCCGACGTGCGCGAGCGGGTCCTCGATGGTCGGGAGGGCGCCCGTGCTCGTGGGGACCGAGGTCGTCGTCGTGGTCATGAGGACGAGATTAACTCATGGATGAGATATCGCCAGTGGGATCCTCGCGATCGAATCGGTCAGAACCGGCCGACCGCTCGCGGGTGAACTCAGCCGCGATATGACGCGCATCTCACCAGAGAGTACCGACCGGCTCCCGGGTCGGCCACACGCCGGAGGCTCCGGGGCCGTCGAAGCCCTGCTCAGCGCGCCAGGCGTTGAACCCCTCGGCCCACGCCTGGTGCGCCGTCGACTGGTACTCGTGCAACGTGTCGAGGTCCAGGGAGGCCAGGTGCGGGAACCGCCCGATGATCCGCTCGAGCACGTCGAGCGTGGCGACGACGTCGACGTCGGCGGTGTGCAGCGCGCCCGACTCGACCACCTGGTAGTAGCCGCAGAGGTCGACCAGCTTGCGCTTGCCGCGCCGGAACTGGTCCTCGGCGCGGTCCAGCACGAGCGGGTCGATGACCGGCCGGGCGTCGCTGCACAGCCGGTCCGGCAGGGTCTTGAGCCGGTGGCGGCGCAGCTCGGCGTCGAGCAGGCACAGGTCGAACGCCGCGTTGTAGGCGACGACGGGGACGCCGCCGCGGAACGCCTCGGCCAGCTCGGTGGCGATCTCCTCCAGCGCCTCGCGCGGCGGGCGGCCGTGCTCGCGGGCGTGCTCCGTGCTCACCCCGTGGATCGCCGCGGCGGCCTCCGGGATCTCGACGCCCGGGTCGATCAGCCAGCTGCGCACGTGGGTGCCGGACTCGTCGCGGCGGACCAGGGCGGCGGTCACGATCCGGTCGTTGTCCACGTCGACCCCGGTGGTCTCCGTGTCGAAGCCGAGAAGTGGCCCGTCCGTCCAGCTCATCGCGTCCCGCTCTCGTCCTTCGGTGGATCCGTGCCGCCCTGGGGATCCCGTGCGTGGCCAGGATGGCACCGGGCGCTGACATGGCCGGGGAGGGTGGCCCCGCGTGCCGCAGATCGGCCCGCGCGTGGCCTCGGGCTCCGTTCGGCGCGGGCGGGGGACCGTGCGCCGGTAGCCTGGTCCGGTGAGCAACGAGATCGAGATCGGCCGCGGCAAGCGCGGACGCCGCGCGTACTCCTTCGACGACGTCGCGGTCGTCCCGTCGCGGCGCACGCGGGACCCGGAGGAGGTCTCGGTCGGCTGGCAGATCGACGCCTACCACTTCGACCTGCCGATCATCGCGGCCCCCATGGACTCGGTGATGAGCCCGGCCACCGCGGTGGCGCTGGGCCAGGCCGGTGGGCTCGGCGTCCTCGACCTCGAGGGCCTCTGGACGCGCTACGAGGACCCCGCGCCGCTGCTGGCCGAGATCGCCACGTTCGACAGCGCCCGGGCGACCTCCCGCATGCAGGAGATCTACGCGGCCCCGATCCAGCCCGAGCTGATCACGGCCCGGCTCAAGGAGGTCCGCGCGGCCGGCGTGACCGTCGCCGGCGCGCTCTCCCCGCAGCGCACCAACGAGTTCTGGCGGACCGTGGTCGACGCCGGCGTCGACCTGTTCGTCATCCGCGGCACCACGGTCTCGGCCGAGCACGTCTCGGGCCGCGCGGAGCCCCTCAACCTCAAGCGGTTCATCTACGAGCTCGACGTCCCTGTGATCGTCGGCGGCGCCTCGACGTACACGGCCGCCCTCCACCTCATGCGGACCGGGGCGGCGGGCGTGCTCGTCGGCTTCGGCGGGGGCGCCGCGCACACCACGCGGCTCTCGCTGGGCATCCACGCGCCGATGGCGTCGGCCGTGGCGGACGTCGCGGCGGCGCGCCGGGACTACCTCGACGAGTCCGGGGGCCGGTACGTGCACGTGATCGCCGACGGCGGCGTCGGGCGCTCCGGCGACCTGGTCAAGGCCGTCGCGTGCGGCGCGGACGCGGTCATGCTCGGCGCCGCCCTGGCGCGGGCCACCGAGGCGCCCGGACGCGGCTGGCACTGGGGGCCCGAGGCGCACCACCCGCAGCTGCCGCGCGGCGAGCGGGTCGAGGTGGGCACCGCCGGGTCGCTCGAGCAGATCCTCTTCGGCCCGGGCCACACGGCCGACGGCACCCTCAACCTGATCGGCGCCCTCAAGCGCGCGATGGCCACCACCGGCTACTCGGACCTCAAGGAGTTCCAGCGGGTCGAGGTCGTCGTCAGCCCGTACCAGCCGCACTGATCCCCACCGCTCCGCAGACGCCCGGTGGCGCCCGACACGGGCGCAACCGGGCGTTCTTGTCTGTCCGGGGGCTCGCCGAAACGGGCAACTGACCAGCACGTCTGTCCGTATCAACATTTGTTTGGCGCCGATATTGTCCGTATCGCTTGACGCGGAGGTGTGATCGGGGGCACTCTGGAGCCACTGGACGCCGACGACAGGGTCGGCGCAGGGGACGACGGAGTCGATGTGTACGCACCGGAGCGGCACCAGCAGATCCTGGCCACGGCACGCGCCGACGGCCGGGTCGACGTCAACCGGCTGGCCGAGGACCTGGACGTCACCCCCGAGACCATCCGCCGGGACCTCACCGTCCTCGAGCGCCACGGCCTCGTGCGCCGGGTGCACGGCGGGGCCATCCCGGTGGAGCGGCTGGGCTTCGAGCCCGGCATCGCCGACCGCGAGGGCAAGTTCGCGGGGGAGAAGGACCGGATCGCCAAGGCGGCGCTCGACGAGCTCCCCGACGGCGGCGCCGTGATCTTCGACGCCGGCACCACGACCGTGCGGCTGGCCGAGCTGCTGCCGCTCGACCGCGAGCTCACCGTGGTCACCCACGCGCTGCCGGTCGCGATGGTGCTGGCCACCCGCCCGGGCATCACGCTGCACCTCGTCGGCGGCACGGTCCGCGGCCGCACCCTCGCGGCGGTCGGCTCGTGGGCCGAGCGCGAGCTGGCGGACATCCACGCGGACGTCGCGTTCCTGGGCACCAACGGGCTGAGCGTCGAGCACGGGCTCACCACGCCGGACCTGGCGGAGGCCGCGGTGAAGCGCGCGCTCGTCGCCAACGCCCGGCGGACGGTCGTGCTGACCGACCACTCGAAGATCGGTCGCGTCGAGTTCGCCCACGTCGTCCCGCTGAGCGCGGTCGACACCGTGATCACCGACAGCGGTGCGGAGCCCGAGCTCGTCGAGGAGCTCGAGGCCGCCGGACCCCGGGTGGTGACCGCATGATCGTCACGCTGACCCCCAACCCGAGCCTCGACCGCGCGCTCGAGCTCGACCGGCTCGTCGTCGGCGAGGTCAACCGCGCCGACCGCGCCCACGTGCACCCGGGCGGCAAGGGCATCAACGTCTCGCGCGTCCTGGTCGGGCACGGCGTCGACTCGCTGGCCGTCCTGCCCACCGGCGGACCCGACGGACGGCGCCTGGTCGAGCTGCTCGACGAGCACGGCGTGCCCGCGGTCGCCGTCCCGGTGCACGGCGACACGCGCACCAACCTCACGCTGGTCGAGCGCGGCGGGGCGACCACCAAGGTCAACGCGCCGGGCCCGAAGCTCACGCCCGACGAGGTCGACGCGCTGCTCGCCGCCGTCGAGCAGCAGCTGGCCACCCGGCCGCGCGCGCTCGTCGGCGCCGGCAGCCTGCCGCTCGGCGCCGCCGAGACGTTCTTCGTCCGGCTGGCCGGGCTCGCCGCCCGGTACGCGGTCCCGTTCGCCCTCGACACCTCGGGCCTGCCGCTGGCCCGGGCGATCCGCTCCGGTGGGCTGACCCTGGTCAAGCCCAACGACGAGGAGCTGGCCGAGCTGGTGGGCCGCGACCTGGTCACAGTCGGGGACGTCGTCGACGCCTCGCACGAGGTCCTCGACGCCGGCAACCGCGCGGTCCTGGTCAGCCTCGGGGCGCACGGCGCGATGCTCGTCGTCGCCGAGGGCGTCTGGTGGGCCGGCGGCCCGCCGATCGTCCCGCTGTCCACCGTCGGCGCCGGCGACTCGACGCTCGCGGGCTTCCTCGCCGCCGAGGGCCGCGCGGGCGAGCGGCTGCGCACCGCCGTCGCCTTCGGCCGCGCCGCCGTCCTGCTGCCCGGCACCGCCGTCCCCCGACCCACCGACATCGACCTGGGCGCCGTCCAGGTCGTGGAGAACCCCGATCCCCGACTCGCACTCAAGGAGCTGTGACGTGAGCACCCCGCTGATCACCCCGGACCTGGTCGCCGTCGACCTGGTCGCCACGGATCGCGACGACGCGACCCGCCAGCTGATCGACCTGCTGCACGCGGCAGGCCGGGTCACCGACGCCGATGGGTTCCACGCGGACGTGCGTGCCCGCGAGGCGCAGATGGCCACCGGCATGCCCGGCGGCATCGGCCTGCCGCACGCCCGGTCCAGCTACGTCACGGCGCCGAGCCTGGCCGTCGGCAAGGTCGCCGCCGGCGTCGACTTCGGCGCCCCCGACGGCCCCGCGACCCTGATCTTCCTCATCGCCGCGCCCACCGAGGGCGACGGCGACCACCTCAAGATCCTCGCGGCGCTCGCCCGCCGCCTGGTCCACGAGTCGTTCCGCACGTCGCTCAAGGAGGCGACCGACCCCACCACGGTCGCCGACATCGTCACCCGAGAGGTGGTCCCCTCATGAAGCTCGTCGCCGTCTCCTCCTGCCCCACGGGCATCGCGCACACCTACATGGCCGCCGAGGCCCTCGAGCAGGCGGGCAAGGCCGCCGGTCACGAGGTCCACGTCGAGACCCAGGGTGCCGCGGGCTCCACGCCGCTGGACCCCGCGATCATCGCCGCGGCCGACGGCGTGATCTACGCCGCCGACCTCGAGGTCAAGGACAAGGAGCGCTTCGCCGGCAAGCCGTTCATCGACGTCGGCGTGAAGAAGGCCGTGCACGACGCCCCGGGCGTCATCGCCGCCGCCGTCGCCGCGGTCGAGGCGGGGGTCCCTGCCGGGACGCCCGTGGCTGCTCCGGCCGGTCCCGCGACCAAGGTCGACCGCAACGCCGGCGCGGGCACCAAGGTCCGCCAGTGGCTGATGACCGGCGTCTCGTACATGATCCCGTTCGTCGCCGCGGGCGGGATCCTCATCGCCCTCGGCTTCATGGTCGCCCAGTTCGCGGACGGCGCGCAGGGCGTCATCGACGTCACGAACATCACGGTCGACCACCTGCTCAACGACTTCAACGCCGCGAGCGGGATGGACTGGGCGGCGCTGCTGTTCCGGACCGGCGTCGTGGCCTTCGGGTTCCTGGTGCCGGTGCTCTCCGGCTTCATCGCCTACGCGATCGCCGACCGGCCCGGCCTGGTGCCCGGCTTCGTCGGCGGGGCGGTCTCGGTCGCCGTCGGCGCCGGCTTCCTGGGCGGCCTGGTGACCGGCTTCCTGGCCGGGTTCCTGGCCCTGTGGATCAGCCGCTGGAAGGTGCCGAAGGGCGTGCGCGGCGTGATGCCGGTCGTGGTCATCCCGCTGCTGTCGACCTTCGTCGTCGGGCTCGTGATGTTCCTCATCATCGGGCAGCCGATCGCGAGCCTGATGACCGGCCTGAGCAACTGGCTGAACGGCCTGTCGGGCTCCAACCTCGTCCTGCTGGGCGCCCTGCTCGGCGCGATGATGGGCTTCGACCTCGGCGGACCGATCAACAAGGTCGCCTACACCTTCGCGGTGACCGGCCTGGCCACCGAGGGGCTGTCCACCGACGCGGTGCAGTACCGGATCATGGCCGCGGTCATGGCCGCCGGCATGGTCGCCCCGCTGGCCATGGCGTTCGCGACCGTGGTCCGCAAGCAGCTGTTCACGCACGCCGAGCGCGAGAACGGCAAGGCCGCGTGGCTCCTGGGCCTGTCGTTCATCTCCGAGGGCGCGATCCCGTTCGCCGCCGCCGACCCGTGGCGCGTCATCGTCTCGTCGCTCGTGGGCTCGAGCGTCACCGGCGCCCTCGTCATGGCGGTCGGGTCGGCCCAGCGCGCCCCGCACGGTGGCATCTGGGTGCTGCCGCTGATCTCGAACCCGCTCGGGTTCCTCATGGCGGTCGCCGTCGGCATGGCCGTCACCGCGGTGCTCGTCATCGTGCTCAAGAGCGCCCGCACCAACGAGTTCGTCCAGGCCGAGCAGGAGGCGGACGCCCAGGCGCTCGTCGCCCAGGCGGCCTGACCCCGCACCACCCGCCGCCGCCCGGCACCGTGGCCGGGCGGCCCCCGATCGGAGAACCGTCATGCCCCAGCGCACCGTCGTCGTCGCCTCCCGCGTCGGCCTGCACGCCCGCCCCGCGATGCTCTTCACGCAGGCCGTCGCCGAGACCGGGCTGCCCGTCACCATCGCCCGACCGGGCGGTGAGCCGGTGGACGCCGGCAGCATCCTGTTCGTCATGTCGCTCGGCGTGCCGAGCGGCGAGGAGGTCACGCTCGAGGCCGAGGGCGAGGGTGCCGACGAAGCGCTCGACGGCCTGGTCGACCTGCTGGCCACGGACCTGGACGCGGAGGAGGCGTCGTGACTGCGCCCACGGTCGGCGCCCCGCACGTGCTCCAGGGAGTCGGCGTCGGGCGTCGGGCGATCGTGGGACCCGTCGCGCAGGTGCGGCCCGCCCCGCACGTCGAGCCAGACGCCCCGCTGCTGGTCGACGGGGTCCCGGCCGACGCCGCGACGGCGCACACCGTGGTCGAGGCCGCCTTCTCGGACGTGGCCGCCCGGCTGCGCGAGCAGTCGGCGCGGTCCGCCGGCACGGTGAAGGACGTGCTCGCGGCCACGGCGCAGATGGCCGACGACAAGGCGCTGCGCAGCGGCGTGCTGGCCAAGATCGACGTCGGGGAGCCGGTGGTGAGCGCGATCGACGGCGTCGTCGAGATGTTCGCCACCATGTTCACGCAGGCGGGCGGGTACCTGGCCGAGCGGGTCACCGACCTGCGCTCGGTACGGGACCGCGTCGTCGCCCAGGCCCTCGGCCTGCCGGCGCCCGGCGTGCCCGCGCTGGAGCGGCCCTCGGTGATCGTGGCCAAGGACCTGGCGCCGGCCGACACGGCCGCGCTGGACCTGGCCAACGTGCTCGCGATCGTCACCGAGCTGGGCGGCCCGACGGGCCACACCGCGATCATCGCCGGCCAGCTGGGCCTGCCCTGCATCGTGCGCGTCGCGGAGGCCACCTCTCTGGCCGACGGGGCCGTCGTGGCGGTCGACGCTGCCGACGGCACCGTCACCGTGGACCCCGACGACGCCCAGCGCGCCGAGCTCGCCCGCCGGGCGCAGGTGGAGACCGCGCTCGAGTCGGACACCGCTCCGGGCGGCACGGCCGACGGTCGGGCGGTCATGCTGCTGGCGAACATCGGGACCGCGGAAGACGCCGCGCGCGTCGCCGTCGGGGCGGTCGAGGGTGTCGGGCTGTTCCGCACCGAGGTGCTGTTCCTCGAGAGCACGACGGCGCCGACGCTCGACGCGCAGGCGGCCGTCTACACGAAGGTGCTGCGCTCGTTCGGCGACCGCAAGGTCGTGGTCCGCACGCTGGACGCCGGCGCCGACAAGCCGCTCGCGTTCGCCACGCAGCCCGACGAGGAGAACCCCGCGCTCGGCGTCCGCGGCTACCGCCTGGTGCGCACGCACCCCGAGCTGCTGGACACGCAGCTCGAGGCGCTCGCGCACGCCCAGGCCGACACCGGCACCACCCCGTGGGTCATGGCGCCGATGATTGCCACCGCGGCCGAGGCCCGCGCGTTCGCCACCCGGGCGCGGGCCGCCGGCGTCGCCACCGTCGGCGTGATGATCGAGGTGCCCGCGGCGGCGCTGCGGGCGCAGGAGATCCTCGCCGAGGTGGACTTCGTCTCGCTGGGCACCAACGACCTGGCGCAGTACACGATGGCCACCGACCGGCTGCGCGGCGAGCTGGCCGACCTGCTCGACCCGTGGCAGCCCGCGGTGCTCGACCTGGTCGACGCGACCGCGCGGGCGGGGCTGCAGGCGCGCAAGCCCGTCGGCGTCTGCGGTGAGTCGGCGTCGGACCCCGTGCTCGCGCTCGTGCTCGTCGGGCTCGGGGTCACCAGCCTGTCGATGTCGGCCGGCGCGGTCCCCGCGGTCCGGTACGCGCTGCGGCACCACACCACGTCGGAGTGCGCCACGATGGCCGCCGCGGCGCTCGCGGCGCCGTCCGCGGCCGAGGGGCGCGCCGCGGTGGTGGGCCTGCTGCACGCGGACGTGCGGGAGACGTTGGGCGTGTAAGCGCAAAAGGCACAGCGTGTGAGCCCAGAAGGCAGAGCGCGGCGCGCGGGGGCCGGAGGGGGCGGATTCCCCGGCCGCCGCGCGTACCCTCGCCGGTATGGCGCACGACCCGGGACACATCGAGCTCCACGACCCTGAGACCGACCCGCTCGCGACCTACGTGCTCGAGCCGGACGACGTCCGCCCGCTGCTCCGACGCATCGTCGCGTCGCCCGGCGCCGCGGTGTTCACGTCGCACGCGCCGTTCACGGGCGGTCCGATCGCCGCGATCCCGCTGTCCACGCCGGACGACGTCGCGCGCGCCGCCAGGGCCGCGCGGGGTGCCCAGCGGCTGTGGGCCGCGCGGCCCCTGCGGGACCGGACCGCCGTCCTGGCCCGCGTGCACGACCTCGTGCTCGAGCGGCAGAGCGACGTGCTCGACCTCATCCAGGTGGAGGCGGGCAAGGCGCGCGTCTCGGCGTTCGAGGAGGTCTGCGACATCGCGAACGTCGCCCGGCACTACGCCGCGCGGGCCGGTCGCTACCTGGCGCCGCGGCGGGTGGCGAGCCTGATCCCGGGCCTGACCACGACGCGCGTGCTGCGGCACCCCGTGGGCGTCGTCGGCATCATCGCGCCCTGGAACTTCCCGCTGACGCTCACGCTCGGCGACGTGCTGCCCGCGCTCGTGGCCGGCAACGCGGTCATCCTGCGGCCCGACCCGCAGACGGCCCTGACCTCCCTGTGGGCCGCCGAGCTGCTCGAGGAGGCCGGGCTGCCCGAGGGTCTGCTGCAGGTGGTCGTCGGCGACGGCCCGACGGTCGGCGCCGCGGTGGTCGAGAACGTCGACCACGTGAGCTTCACCGGGTCGACGCGCACCGGCCGGATCGTCGCCGCGCAGGCGGGGGAGCGGCTGGTGCCGGTCACCCTCGAGCTGGGCGGCAAGAACCCGATGTACGTCGCCGAGGACGTGGATGTCGAGGTGGCCGCCGAGGGCGCCGTGCGGGCGTGCTTCGTCGGCACGGGGCAGGTCTGCGTGAGCATCGAGCGGATCTACGTGCACGAGGACGTGGCCGAGGCGTTCACCGAGGCGTTCGTGCGCCGCACCCGGGCGCTGCGGCTCGGGTCGGGGCTCGACTACCGGTCGGACGTCGGCTCGCTGACGTCGGCCGCGCAGCTGGCCACGGTCGTCGAGCACGTCGAGGACGCGGTCGGGCACGGGGCGACCGTGCTGGCGGGCGGGGTGCACCGCAGCGACCTCGGGCCCTGGTTCTACGAGCCGACGATCCTGGTCGACGTGCCGAACGAGGCGCGGCTGGTCCGCGAGGAGACGTTCGGGCCCGTGGTGACGCTCTACCGCGTGGCGTCCGACGACGAGGCGGTCGCGGCCATGAACGACAGCGAGTTCGGCCTGAACGCCAGCGTCTGGACCGCGGACAGCCGCCGTGGCGCCGCGCTGGCCGCGCGGGTGCGCGCGGGGTCGGTCAACGTCAACGAGGGCTACGTCGCCACGTGGGGCTCGGTGGGCGCGCCGCAGGGCGGCGTGGGCTCGTCGGGCATCGGCCGCCGGCACGGGCGCGAGGGCCTGTGGGAGACCACCCGGACGCAGACGGTCGCCGTGCAGCACGGGGTCCACGGCGTGCTCGGTGCGCCCGGCGTCGGCCTGCACCGGCTGTTCGACCTGGGCACCGAGACGTGGCCGCGCGTGTACACCGAGGCGCTGCGCGCGATGAGGACGCTGCGCCTGCCGTAGGGCTCAGGCGTGCCCGGCGGCCGCCGGGGCGGGGTCCGACTCGTCGCTGGTGCCCTCGAAGCCGGCCGCCTCGATGGTCGCGACCGCCTGCCGGGCGATGGCCAGCTCCTCGTTGGTCGGCACGACCATGACCAGGGTGCTGGTCCAGTCGGGCGAGATGATCGTCGGCTCCTTCTTGCGGCCCGCGTTGCGCACCGGGTCGACCGCGATGCCCATCGACTCGAGCCCCTCGAGCGCGCGGGCGCGGACGATGTCGTCGTTCTCGCCGACGCCGGCCGTGAACGTGATGACGTCCACGCGCCCGAGGACCGCGTGGTACGCGCCGATGTACTTGCGCAGGCGGTGGATGTAGACGTCGAGCGCCAGGACGGCGTCCTCGTCGCCGGCCTCGACGAGCTTGTGCAGCTCGCGGAAGTCGTTCTCGCCCGCGAGGCCCTTGAGGCCCGAGCGCCGGTTGAGCAGGTCGTCGATGTCGTCGAGCGACATGCCCGCGTTGCGCTGCAGGTGGATGAGGACGGCGGGGTCGATGTCGCCGGACCGGGTGCCCATGACCAGGCCCTCCAGCGGCGTCATGCCCATCGACGTCTCCACCGCGACGCCCCCGCGGACGGCCGACGCCGAGGCGCCGTTGCCCAGGTGCAGCACGATCTGGTTGATGTCCTCGAGGCGACGCCCGAGCACGCGCGCGACCTTGCCCGACACGTACTGGTGCGACGTCCCGTGGAACCCGTAGCGCCGGACGTCGTGCGCCTTGGCCACCGCTCGGTCGATCGCGTACGTGGCGGCGGCCTCGGGCAGCGTGCGGAAGAACGCGGTGTCGAACACGACCACGTGCGGCACGTCGGGCAGCAGCTCGCGGGCCACCTGGATGCCGGTGAGGTTGGGCGGCGTGTGCAGCGGCGCGAGCGGCGCGAGGGCGTCGATCTGCGCGACCACGTCGTCGTCGACGATCACGGGGGAGCCGAAGACCGAGCCGCCCTGCACCACGCGGTGACCGACCGCGACCACGTGCGCCTCGGCCAGGTCCGGCCCGACCTCGTCGAAGAGCGCGAGCACCGCGCGCAGGCCCGCGCCGTGGTCGGGCACCGGGTCGGTGCGCTGGGTCGTGTTGCCGCCGTACGTGTGCTTGACCAGGCCCTCGGACTCGCCGATGCGCTCGACGAGCCCGGAGGCGATCGCCTCGCCGCCCACGGGGTTGACCAGCTGGTACTTGATGGACGACGAGCCCGAGTTCACGACGAGGACGCTGCCGTGCGCGCCGTGGGCGCTGTGCGGGACGGGCTGGGTGATCGGGTTCATGCGGGCGTCTCCGTCTGGGCCTGGATGGCCGTGATCGCCACCGTGTTCACGATGTCCTGGACCAGGGCGCCGCGCGACAGGTCGTTGACCGGCTTGCGCAGCCCCTGGAGCACGGGGCCGATGGCGACCGCGCCGGCCGAGCGCTGCACGGCCTTGTAGGTGTTGTTGCCGGTGTTGAGGTCGGGGAACACAAACACCGTCGCGCGCCCGGCCACCGCGGAGTCCGGCATCTTGGTCTTCGCCACGGAGGCGTCGACGGCGGCGTCGTACTGGATCGGGCCCTCGACCGAGAGGTCGGGTCGGCGCTCGCGGACCAGCGCCGTGGCGGCGCGGACCTTCTCGACGTCGGCGCCCGAGCCGGACTCGCCCGTGGAGTAGCTGAGCATCGCGATGCGCGGCTCGATGCCGAACTGCGCGGCCGTGCCCGCCGACGAGATCGCGATGTCCGCCAGCTGCTCCGCGGTGGGGTCGGGGATCACTGCGCAGTCGGCGTAGACCAGCACGCGGTCCTCGAGGCACATGAGGAACGCGCTCGAGACGTTCGAGACGCCCGGCGTGGTCTTGATGATCTCGAACGAGGGCTTGATGGTGTGCGCCGTGGTGTGCGCGGCCCCGGAGACCATGCCGTCGGCCAGCCCCAGCTGGACCATCATCGTGCCGAAGTAGGAGACCGACGAGACGATCTCCCGCGCCCGCTCGACGGTCATGCCCTTGTGCTTGCGCATCTCGGTGTACGCCTCGGCGAACTTCTCCAGCAGCACCGGGTCGTGCGGGTCGATGATCGCGGCGGCGTCGAGGTCGAGGCCCAGCTCGGTGGCGCGGGCGCGGATGGCCGGCTCCTCGCCGAGGATCGTGAGCTGCGCGACGCCGCGCTGCAGCAGGGTCGACGCCGCGCGCAGGATCCGGTCGTCGCCACCCTCGGGCAGGACCACGTGCTTGCGGTCGGAGCGCGCGCGGTCCAGCAGCGCGAACTCGAACATCAGCGGCGTGACCACCTCGGGCCGCTCGACGTCGAGGGCGGCCAGCAGCGCGGCCCCGTCGACGTGCTGCTCGAACAGCGAGAGCGCGGTGTCGACCTTGCGCTGCGAGTCGGCCGACAGGTGCCCGTGGGTGTCGGCCGCGGCGCTCGCGGACCGGAACGTGCCCAGCTCCGTGCTGATGATGGGCAGCCGGCTGCCCAGGCCCTCGACCAGCCGCGCGATCAACGGAGCCGGCCGGAAGCCGCCGTTGAGCACGATGCCGGCGAGCGACGGGAACCCCTCGGCCTGGTGCGCCACGAGCAGGCCCAGCAGGACGTCGGAGCGGTCGCCCGGGGTGATCACGACGGCGCCGTCGGTCAGGCGGCTCAGCAGGTGCTCGACCGACATGGCGCCGACGAGCACGTCGAGCACCTCGCGCGACAGCAGGGCCTCGTCGCCGGCGATGAGGGTGCCGTGCACGGCCGCGGTCAGCTGGCGGACCGTCGGGGCCGTGAGCAGGGGGTTCTCGGGGACCGCCCACGCCGGCAGTCCCGTGCCGGCCCGCAGCGCGTCGCGGACGCCGCTCACGGAGCCGGGCGCGCACCGGTTGGCGACGATCGAGACCACCTGGGCGTGGTTGGCCGTCATCTCGGTGACGACGACGTCGGCCACCTGCGCGACGACCGCGGGCTTGCGGTGGCCGCCGTTGATCACGAGCACCACCGGGGCACCCAGGTTGGCCGCGATGCGGGCGTTGTAGGCCAGCTCGGTGGGGCCGGCGACGTCCGTGTAGTCGGTGCCGACGACGACCACGGCGTCGCAGCGCCGCTCGACGTCGTGGTACCGCGACACGATCTGCGCGAGCGCCTGCTCGGGGTCGTCCAGCACCTGCTCGTACGTCACCCCGACGCACTCCTCGTACGACAGGTCGACCCCGTCGTGCTGGAGCAGCAGCTCGAGCACGTAGTCGCGCACGTCGGTCGAGCGGGCGACCGGCCGGAACACCCCCACCCGCTGCACGGTGCGCGCGAGGAGGTCGACGAGTCCGAGCGCGATCATGGACTTGCCGGAGTCCCCCTCGGGGGAGGTCACGTAGATGCTGCGGGCCACGGTGGGCGTCTCCTGAACGGTGGATCGGTCGTGCGGTGCCGTGGGGCGGACGGGGGGGTCGTCCGCCCCACGGACAGGTGTGGGCTACTCGTTGTCGCCGCCCGTCGCGATCGTGGCGGCCACCTGCCCCTCGTCGGCCGCGTCCTGTGCGTCGGGCCACACCCAGTCGCGGACCTCGGGCAGGTCGTCGCCGTGCGCGCGGGTGTACTCGCGGGCCCGCAGGCGCTCGTCGACCATCTTCTGCCGCAGGTTCGCCTGGGCCGTGCGCAGGTGCGGGACGTTGTCGATGACGTCGATGACCAGGTGGAACCGGTCGAGGTCGTTGAGCATGACCATGTCGAACGGCGTCGTCGTGGTGCCCTCCTCCTTGTACCCGCGCACGTGGATGTTGCTGTGCCCGTGCCGGCGGTAGGTGAGCCGGTGGATGAGCCAGGGGTACCCGTGGTAGGCGAAGATCACCGGCTTGTCGTCGGTGAACAGGCCGTCGAACTGCGCGTCGGACAGCCCGTGCGGGTGCTCCCGCTCGTCCTGCAGCCGCATGAGGTCGACCACGTTGATGACGCGCACCTTGAGGTCCGGCAGCTCGCGCCGCAGGATGTCCGCCGCCGCGAGCACCTCGAGCGTGGGCACGTCCCCCGCGCAGCCGAGGACGACGTCGGGCTTCTCGCCCGCGACCTCCGACCCGGCCCAGTCCCAGATGCCCAGGCCGCGCGTGCAGTGCGCGACCGCCTGGTCCATGGTCAGGAAGTTCGGGGCCGGCTGCTTGCCCGCGACCACGACGTTGACGTACTGCCGGCTGCGCAGGCAGTGGTCGTACGTCGAGAGCAGCGTGTTCGCGTCCGGCGGCAGGTACACCCGGATGACGTCCGCCTTCTTGTTGACCACGTGGTCGATGAACCCCGGGTCCTGGTGGCTGAAGCCGTTGTGGTCCTGGCGCCACACGTGGCTGGACAGCAGGTAGTTCAGGCTCGCGATGGGCCGGCGCCACGGGATGTCGTCCGTGACCTTCAACCACTTGGCGTGCTGGTTGAACATCGAGTCGATGATGTGGATGAACGCCTCGTAGCAGTTGAACAGGCCGTGCCGACCGGTCAGCAGGTAGCCCTCGAGCCACCCCTGGCACTGGTGCTCGCTGAGCATCTCCAGCACGCGCCCGGCCCGGGCCAGGTGCTCGTCGACGTCGGCGCCGAAGAACTCGGCGTTCCACTGCTTGTCCGTCACCGCGAACACCGACTGCAGGCGGTTCGAGGCCGTCTCGTCCGGGCCGAAGATCCGGAAGTTGTCGGGGTTGAGGCGGATCACGTCGGTGAGCCAGTCGCCCAGCACGCGCGGGGCCTCGCTCATCGAGCCGCCGGGCACGGGCACGTCGACCGCGTACTCGCGGAAGTCGGGCAGGCGCAGGTCCTTGAGCAGCTGGCCCCCGTTCGCGTGGGGGTTGTCGCTCATGCGCAGGTGGCCCTGCGGGGACAGCGCGCGGATGTCGGCGTGCAGCCGGCCGCTCTCGTCGAACAGCTCGTCCACGCGGTACGACTCGAGCCACGTCCGCAGCACGTCGAGGTGCTCCGGGGTGTCCCGCGCGCTGGCCAGCGGCACCTGGTGCGCCCGCCAGGACCCGGTGGTCTTCTTGCCGTCGATGAAGTCGGGGCCGGTCCAGCCCTTGGGCGTCTGGAACACGATCATGGGCCACTGCGGCCGCTGCTCGTTGCCGGCGTGGGCGCTGCGCTTGATCTCCGCGATCTCGTCGAGCACCTCGTCCAGCAGCGTCGCGAACCGGCGGTGGATGTCCTCGTGCGACTCCTCGTCGAAGCCCGCGACGAACATGTGCGGCTTGTGCCCGTAGCCGACCATGAGCGACTCGAGCTCGTCGTCGGGGATCCGCGCCAGCACGGTCGGGTTGGCGATCTTGTAGCCGTTGAGGTGCAGGATCGGCAGGACGACGCCGTCCTTCTCCGGGTTGACGAACTTGTTCGAGTGCCAGCTGGTGGCCAGCGGCCCGGTCTCGGCCTCGCCGTCGCCGACGACGGTCGCGACGAGCAGGTCGGGGTTGTCGAACGCGGCGCCGTAGGCGTGGCTCAGCGCGTAGCCCAGCTCGCCGCCCTCGTGGATGGAGCCCGGCGTCTCGGGTGCCACGTGGCTCGGGATGCCGCCCGGGAACGAGAACTGCCGGAACAGACGGCGGACGCCCTCGGAGTCCTCGGTGATGTCCGAGTAGTACTCGGAGTACGTGCCGTCGAGGTACGCGGCGGCCACCAGACCCGGGCCGCCGTGCCCCGGGCCCGTGACGTAGATGGTCGACTGCTCACGCTCGGCGATCGCCCGGTTCAGGTGCGCGTACAGGAAGGTCAGGCCGGGCGTGGTGCCCCAGTGCCCGAGCAGGCGCGGCTTCACGTGGTCGCGGGTCAGCGGCTCACGCAGCAGCGGGTTGTCCAGCAGGTAGATCTGGCCCACCGAGAGGTAGTTGGCGGCACGCCACCACTGGTCGATGCGGGCCACGGTGTCGGCGTCGATCGCCGCCCCGCTCCCGGTCCGCCATGCGGTGCTTGCCGACGTCGTCGTGGTCATGCGCGCTCCCCAGTCGTCGTGCCGGCGGTGAGCGCCGGCCCGGTGTCAGCCTTGCGGCGGGCGTCGCCACGAGCGGAGGACCTTCGTCCCGCCGGGGTGAGCGTGCCCTGCTGTCATACAACCGCACTCTGCCCCCCGGCGCAGTGGTTGTGGGCGAACGCACGCAGAACGTTCGATGGCGTCGCGACCGGGTGGCTGTGCAGGTCAGCGGGGCTGTGGGGGCCTCTGCGGGGTGCTGCGGCGGTTCCGGTCGCGTCCGCGCCGCGGGGTACCGTGAGGCGTGACCGAGCAGAGCCCCGCAGCCGTCGCGCGCGAGCGCGCCACGGGATCCGGTGCTCGCTCCGGGTCGGCCGCGTCGAGCCCCTCCGGCGGCAGCGGCCCCGGTCCCCGACCGTCGGCGCCTGCGGCAGGTCAGCCGTCGCGCGATGTCGGCACCCCCGCCGCTCCGGCCACCCCCGCGCCGGACCGACCGCCGACCGCCTGGGAGCAGACCACCCGGCGGCCCCCCACGACGATGCTGCGCGCCGCCGTCCGGCCCCGGATGCTCCTGCTCCTGGTCCTCCTGCTCGCCGCGGCGGCCCTCTGTGCGCGCCTCGGCGTCTGGCAGCTGGACCGCGCGCAGGTGCACGGCGCCGCCGCCGCGGCCCGGCACACCGCCGAGCTGGTGGCTGCCCCCGCCGTCCCGCTGGCCGACGAGCTCGCGCCGCAGACGACCTTCACCGGCGACCTCGTCGGCCGCAAGGTGTCGGTGACCGGCACGTACGACGCGACCGGCCAGCTGCTGGTGACCGGCCGCGCGCACGACGGGACGACCGGGTTCCTGGTCCTCACGCCGCTGCGGACCGACGACGCGGTCCTGCCGGTGGTCCGCGGCTGGGTGGCGACGCCCGCCGACGCCGATGCCCCGCCCGCCGGCACCGTCGACGTCACCGGGTACCTGCAGGCGTCCGAGGAGGCCGGGACCGGGGTCGCCGACGGGCGCACCGACGCGATCAGCTCCGCCGAGCTGCTCAACTCCTGGGGCGGCCCGATCTACACGGGCTATCTGGTGGTCTCCGTGTCCGACCCCGCGCAGGCCCCGTCCGTCGTGCTGCTCGACCCGCCGACCAAGCCCGGCGCGGGGCTCAACATCCAGAACCTCGCCTACGCCGCGCAGTGGTGGATCTTCGGCGCGTTCGCGGTGCTGCTGTGGCTGCGCCTGGTCCGCGACGAGGCCAGGGGATCAGGCCCGGAACCGGAGCCTGCGCCTGAGCGGGGTGCCGGGACCCGCGATCCCTCGGCGGCGTGACGCGCGACCCCAGGGATGCACGGATGGATGCAGGATCCACCGGCGTCACGCCGTGGGACCTGCATCCAAGGCCGCATTCTCAGGCCCGGGCGGACGGTCGGTCTCAGACCAGCGGCGGCCGGCGGCGAAGCGCCTTGACCTCGCGCCGCTTCTGCTCGCCCTGCACCCGGCGCACCTGAGAGCCCCGGCTCGGGCGGGTGGCGCGGCGGACGGGCCCCGGGGGAGCCAGGGCGTCGTCGAGCAGTGCGTGCGCCCGGGCGAGGGCGGCCTCGCGGTTGCGCAGCTGCGACCGGTACTCCTGCGCGCTGAGGGTCAGCAGCTCGCCGCGCAGCCGCCCGGCCAGGCGCGCGAGCACGCGGTCCTGCTGGGTCGGGCTGGTCCACGCGATCCGCGCGAGGTCGACCGTGAGCTCCACGCGCGAGTCGGTCGTGTTGACCGACTGACCGCCCGGGCCGCTCGACCGGGAGAAGCGCCACGCGAGGGCATCGTCGGGAACGACGACACCCCCGCGCAGCACCAAGGGACCGGTCATCTCAGTCGTGCTGCCACGAGTGCCACAGCGCCGCGTAGTCGCCGCCGGCCGCGACCAGCTCGTCGTGCGGGCCGATCTCGGTGATGCGACCGGCGTCGACCACCGCGACCCGGTCCGCGTCGTGCGCGGTGTGCAGGCGGTGGGCGATGGCGACGACCGTCCGGCCGGCGAGCACCGCCGACAGGGACCTCTCCAGGTGCCGGGCCGCGCGTGGGTCGAGCAGCGAGGTCGCCTCGTCCAGCACCAGCGTGTGCGGGTCGAGCAGGACGAGCCGGGCCAGCGCGATCTGCTGCGCCTGCGCGGGCGTGAGCGGCGCGCCGCCCGAACCGACCTCGGTGGCCAGCCCCTCGGGCAGGGCCTGCACCCACTCCCACGCGTCGACCGCCCGCAGCGCGCGCTCGAGGGCGGCCGGGTCGGCGTCCTCCTGCGCGAGCCGCAGGTTGTCCGCGACCGTGCCGACGAACACGTGGTGCTCCTGCGTGACCAGGGCGACGTGCCCGCGCAGCTCCTCGAGCGGCAGGTCCACCAGTGGCACGCCGCCGACCGTCACCGTGCCGCCGGTGGGCGGGTGGATGCCCGCGAGCATGCGGCCGAGCGTCGACTTGCCGGCGCCCGACGGCCCGACGACCGCCAGCCGCTCGCCGGCCGCCAGGTCGAGGTCGATCCCGTGCAGCACGTTGTGGCCCTCGCGGTACGCGTAGGTCAGGTCCCGTGCCGCGATGTCCTCGTCGGTCGGCGTGCCGTCGCGGGACGTCCGGTCGGGCTCGACCAGCTGCACCCCGACGATGCGCGCGAGCGACGTGGCGGCCACCTGGATCTCGTCGATCCAGAAGATCAGCTCCCACACCGGCCCGGTGATCTGGTACGTGTACAGGACGATCGTGGTGACCGCGCCGACCGTGACCTGACCCTGCGACGCGAGGTAGCCGCCCCACAGCAGCACGGCAGCCGGGGCGAGGACGAACGCCCCGTCGATGCCCGGGAACAGGATGGTGCGCAGCCGGAGCGTCGCCTTCTCGGCGGCGAACGCCTCGCGCAGGTCGTCGTCCACACGGGCCGACCGGCGTCGGCCGAGCCGCAGGGCGTCGACCGTGCGGGCGCCCTCGACCGACTCGGTGATGGTGCCGTTGAGCGTCGCGTACGCCGCCGACTCGCGCTGGTAGGCCGGCGTCGCGCGCTTGAGGTACCAGCGCACGAGCGCCACCAGCGTGGGGACGCCGATGAACATCGCGATCGAGACGAGCGGCGAGATCACCACGCACGCGACGATGGTCAGCGTGATGGTCACCACGGCGACGATCACCCGGGGCACGCCGAAGCGCACCGCGTGCTGCAGCTTGTTCACGTCGTTCGTGGTGCGCGCCACCAGGTCGCCCGTGCCGGCGCGCTCGACGGTGGACAGCGGCAGGGCCGTGACCTTCTCGATGAACTCCTCGCGCAGCTCGGCGAAGACCTCCTCGCCGAACACCATCGACTGGCGCTGCGCGAACCGGATGATCACAGTCTGCGCCAGCACCGCCACCGCGCCGATCGCGATGAGGGTGTTGACGTACCCGACCGTGGTGCCGTCGTTCACGGCGTCGACCAGCATGCCGAGGATCCACGGGCCGGCCAGGCCCGCGGTCGCGGCGAGCGTGTGCAGCACCGCGATGGTGGTCAGCGGCCGACGGTGCTTGCGCATCAGGAGGCCGGTGTAGGCCCGCACGGTCGCCGAGTCGGCGATGGGGAGCTTCACGACTGTCCTCCGTTCGTCTGCTGTGCCATCAGTTCCTGGTGCAGCCGCTCGTCGTCCGCCAGGTCCTCGACCGCGCGGTTCTCCAGCGACTCCTCGTCCATCTTCCGTCCGACGACGGCCCGGTAGGCGCGCGCCACCGACAGGTCGTCGGCGCCGTGCTCGAGCAGCTCGTCGTGCGTGCCGCGCGCGCGGATGACGCCGTCCTGCACGAACGCCACCTCGTCGACGTGGTCCAGCACGAGCGGGCTCGCGGTGACCACCAGCGTGGTGCGCCCGCGGCGGACCTCCGCCAGTCGGGCCGCGATCCGCGCCTCGGTGTGGGCGTCGACCGCGCTGGTCGGCTCCACGAGCACGAGGATCTCCGGGTCGATGAGCAGCGCGCGGGCCAGCGCGACGCGCTGGCGCTGGCCGCCGGACAGCGACCGGCCCTTCTCGGGCAGCTCGCCGGCCAAGCCGTCGGGCACCGAGTCGAGCACGTCGTGCGCGTCGGCCGTGGCGATGACGCGCAGGAGGTCGTCGTGCGTCGCGTCGCCCCGGACGTCGAGCTCGTGCTCGAGCAGGCCGGAGAACAGGTGCGGGGTCGCCTCGGCGACGACGATGCGCTCGCGCACCGCGTCCTTGTCCAGGTCGGCCAGCAGCACGCCGCCCAGCCGGACCGGGGTGTCCTTCTCGGCGTCGTCGTCGAACCGTCCGAGCCGCGTCGCGATGGCAGCGGACTCGTCGGGGTCGGCGCTGACCAGCGCGATCACGCGCCCCGGCTCGAGGCGCAGGTCGCTCACCTCGTCGACCAGCGGGACGTGCGGGTCCGGGACAGCGGCCGTGCCCTCGGTCGCGCCCGTCGCGGGGACGACGCGCAGCACCTTGACCACCTTGGTCGCGCCGATGTGTGCGCGGGTGGCGGCCTGCAGCATCTGCGTGGCGTTCTGCACCGGCCACGAGAGGAAGGCCGCGAACCCGTAGGTGGAGACCAGCTGGCCGGGCGTGATGGTGCCCGCCAACGCCATGTGGGCACCCAGGTAGAGCAGCGTGATCACGAACGCGCCGGGCAGCAGCACCTGCAGGGCGTCGAGCACCGACTGGGTCTTGGCCACCTCGACGCCGCGGCGCCGCGTCTCCTGCGACTGCGCGCGGTAGCGCCCCGTGAACACGCCCTCGCCGCCGATCCCGCGCAGGATGCGCAGGCCCGAGACCGTGTCGGCGCCCAGGGTGGTCAGGCGGCCCGACGCCTCGCGCTGCGCCGCCTGCCGCCGCGAGAGCGGCTTGACCAGCAGGCCGAGGATCGCCGCGACGGTGGGCAGGCCGAGGACGACGACGAGTCCGAGGGGCACCGAGACCCGCAGCATGAGGACCGCGACGATCCCGTACGCCACCAGGCTGCCGAGGAAGTGCGCGGCCAGGGCGTAGACCTCGCCGATGCGCAGCGCGTCGTTGGCGACGGCCGAGACGACCTCACCGGTGGGCAGCTCCTTGGTGATCGCGTGCCCGGACCGGGACACCGTCCTGCCGACCAGCTGCGAGGAGGTGAAGGCGGCGCGCAGCCAGTTCGCGATGTCGTACCGGTGGCCGATCGCCGACGTCGTGATGACCACCGCGCCGAGCCCGAGCAGGGTCGCGCACGCGCGCCACAGGTCGGGCCCGAAGCCGCTGGTGAGGCCGTCGTCGATCGCGTGTCCCACGACGTACGGGGTGAACGCCTGTGCGGCGAACATCACGATGCCCAGGCCCACGGCGGTCAGGAGGATGCCCCACTGGCGACCGGCGAGCCACCAGAGCAGCGCCGAGGGACCGCTCAGAGGCGGTGTACCGGGGTCGTCGAGGGGGAGGGAACGCATGAGGGGCAACGTTACGTGGGGGTACTGACAGGCATCGAACCGTTTTCCGTGACCCCGGACGCGGGACGGGGAGGGTGCGCGCGCCGACTACCCTGAGGGCGTGACGCAGACGCCTGACCCGGCCGCCACCACCCACCGCCCCGTGCTCGTCGTCGACTTCGGCGCCCAGTACGCCCAGCTCATCGCGCGCCGCGTGCGCGAGGCCAACGTGTACTCCGAGATCGTGCCGCACACGGCGTCGGTCGCGGACCTGCTGGCCAAGGACCCCGCGGCGATCATCCTGTCCGGCGGGCCGTCGTCGGTCTACGCGACGGGTGCCCCGTTCGTCGACCCGGCGCTGTTCGAGGCCGGGGTGCCCGTGCTCGGCATCTGCTACGGCTTCCAGGCCATGGCGGCCGCGCTCGGCGGGACCGTCGCGCAGACCGGGCAGCGCGAGTACGGCGGGACGGCCGTCGAGGTGACGTCCGCCGGCACCGTCCTGGCCGGCAGCCCGGACCAGCAGACCGTGTGGATGAGCCACGGCGACGCGGTGCACGCCGCGCCCGAGGGCTTCGAGGTGCTCGCGACGTCGGCGGGGAGCCCCGTCGCCGCGTTCGAGGACCGGGCCCGCCGCCTGTACGGCGTGCAGTGGCACCCCGAGGTCAAGCACTCCCCGCTGGGTCAGAAGGCGCTCGAGAACTTCCTCTACGAGGGCGCCGGGCTGGCCGCCGACTGGAACGCCGGCAACGTCGTCGCCGAGCAGGTCGAGAAGATCCGCGCGCAGGTCGGCGACGCCCGGGTGATCTGCGGGCTGTCGGGCGGCGTGGACTCCTCCGTCGCCGCGGCACTGGTGCAGAAAGCCGTGGGCAGCCAGCTGACCTGCGTGTTCGTCGACCACGGGCTGCTGCGCTCGGGCGAGGCCGAGCAGGTGGAGAAGGACTTCGTGGCCGCCACGGGCGTGGAGCTCAAGGTGGTCGACGCGCGGGAGCGGTTCCTGCACGCGCTGGCCGGGCACACCGACCCCGAGACCAAGCGCAAGATCATCGGCCGCGAGTTCATCCGCGTGTTCGAGGACGCGGCGCGCGACATCGTCCAGCACAGCGACGACGAGGTGAAGTTCCTGGTGCAGGGCACCCTGTACCCCGACGTCGTCGAGTCCGGCGGCGGCGAGGGCGCGGCGAACATCAAGTCCCACCACAACGTGGGCGGGCTGCCCGACGACCTCCAGTTCGAGCTGGTCGAACCACTGCGCACCCTGTTCAAGGACGAGGTCCGCGCGGTCGGCCTGGAGCTCGGCGTGCCCGAGGCCATCGTCTGGCGCCAGCCGTTCCCCGGCCCCGGCCTGGGCATCCGGATCATCGGCGAGGTCACGGCCGAGCGCCTCGACATCCTGCGCGCGGCGGACGTCATCGCCCGCGAGGAGCTCACGAGGGCGGGGCTCGACCGCGACATCTGGCAGTGCCCGGTGGTCCTGCTCGCCGACGTGCGGTCGGTGGGTGTGCAGGGCGACGGCCGGACCTACGGGCACCCGGTCGTCCTGCGGCCCGTGTCGTCCGAGGACGCGATGACCGCCGACTGGACGCGCCTGCCGTACGACGTGCTGGCGACGATCTCGACCCGGATCACCAACGAGGTGCCCGAGGTCAACCGCGTCGTGCTCGACGTGACCAGCAAGCCGCCGGGCACGATCGAGTGGGAGTGACCGGCGACCATGACGAAGGAGATGCAGGCGTGAGCGAGACGGTGACGGGCGTGGACCCCTGGGTGCGCAAGGCCGCGGGGGCCACCAAGCGCTACCGCGTGCTCGCGTGGATCACGGGCACGATGCTGCTCCTGCTCTGCCTCGAGCTGATCCTCAAGTACGTGTTCCACGCGAGCGGGGTCGACGCCTCCGGGCACCCGAACCCGGTGATCGGCGCTTGGGTGGCCTACGCGCACGGCTGGATCTACGTCGTCTACCTGGTCACGGTGTTCGACCTCTGGTCGAAGATGCGTTGGCGCCTCGGCCGGCTGGCGACGATGGCCGCGGCGGGCGTCGTGCCGGCGATGTCGTTCATCCTCGAGCGCAAGGTGCACGCCCAGGCCCTGGCCCGCATCGAGGCCGCGGGTGGCGCACGCGGGTGACATGTCCCGGATCATGACCGACCGTCCCGTTCGCGCGGTTACGGTGTGCCCGTGCTGATCGTCCACGTGTCCGACTGCTACGCGCCGCGGACCGGCGGGATCGAGTCGCAGGTCGGCGACCTGGCGGCCCGACAGGTCGCGGCCGGCCACGAGGTGCACGTGCTCACGGCCACCCTCGGCGTGGGCGGCGAGCGCGGCGGCGTGGTGGACCTCGAGGACGGGGTCCACGTGCACCGGCTGGGCGCCCGGCTGCCGTTCGACCTGCCGGTCAACCCCGCCGGGCCGCGCCTGTTCCGCGAGGCGTTCGGCGCCCTGCGGCCCGACGTCGTGCACGTGCATGCCGGCGTGCTCTCGCCCTTCGCGTACGACGGGGCGCGGATCGCCCTCGACGCCGGCGTGCCGACCGCGATCACGTGGCACTGCATGCTCGACGGCGTCGTCGCCCCCCTGCGCACGCTGGTCCAGCGGACCGGGTGGAAGCGCACGCCGGCCGCGTTGAGCGCGGTCAGCCACGCGGCGGCGGCACGGGTGCGCGACGTGTTCGGCACGGACGTGACCGTGATGCCGAACGGGCTCGACCTCGACGCCTGGGCGCCCCGGACCTTCTCCGAGGGGCGCGGGCGCCCGGGCGAGCACGGGCCGCTCCGGCTGGTCTCGACGATGCGCCTGGCCCCCCGCAAGCGGGCTGTGCCCCTGGTCGAGCTGGTGGGCACGGCGGCGCGGCGCCTGCCGCCGGACCGGGTGCGCCTCTCGATCATCGGCTCGGGGCCGGCGCAAGGCCGCGTGCTCTCGGCCGTGGCCGGGCAGGGGCTGCAGCACGTGGTCGAGCTGCGGGGCCGGCTGACCCGGCCGCAGGTACGGGCTGCCTACGCCGACGCCGCCGTGTTCCTCGCCCCCGCCGAGCTCGAGGCTTTCGGCATCGCGGCGCTCGAGGCGCGCACGGCCGGCCTCGCGATCGTCGCGCGGCGCGGCACCGGCATCGAGGAGTTCGTCGAGGACGGCGTGGACGGCCTGCTCGTGGCGGACGACGCGGAGATGTCGGAGGCGATCGTGCAGCTCGCCCGCGACAACCGCCTGCTCGAGGGCATGCTCACGCACAACCGGGCGGTGCGGCCGCGGTTCGGCTGGGACGACGTCCTCGGGGCCGCCGAGGCCGAGTACGCCCGGGCGCGGACGAACGCGCACGTCTGACGCATTTCACCCCTTATCTCCCCTAGAGTCGTTGCCGTTGGGCGCTTCTGTCATGGGCCGCGCGCGGCCCACCGGGTCCAGGGTTCCGGACCCGTCCTGTGGGGGGTTCGGAAGGAGAGACATGACGACGACAACGGGAAGCTCGAGGTCGGTCCGCGTGCTCGGGCTGATCACGATCATCTTCGGGATCATCTTCATCATCGCGGGCGGCGTGACGTGGGGTGCGGTGGCCAGCAACCTGGCGGCCGAGAAGATCACGGTGTCCGAGGACGCGAAGGCCTTCGGCGGTCAGCTGGTCGACACGCCGTGGGAGGCCTGGTTCCAGGCCGACATCATCAACACGCACGCGCTCGAGGCGTCGGGCGGCAAGACCTATGCCGAGCTGGCCCAGGACGACCCGAAGCGGCAGACGGTCATGACGGCGTCGTTCCTGCGGGCGTCGCTGTTCACGTCGGTGGTGGCGTTCGGGGTGGCGCTGCTGGTGGTCGGCATCGGCGTCGTCTTCATCCTCATCGGCTGGGCGCTGCGCCGGGCGGCCGCGCTCGTCGGCACGGCCGTGGACCGCGCGGCCCCGACGACGGCTACCCCCGACCCCGTCGCCTGACGCACGACGACGCCCGAGGATCCCCTCGAGCGTCGTCGGACCGCACCGGACGTCCGAGCAGAGGTGGGGCAGGGGCCCCTTCTGCCCGGACGTCCTGCGTCAGCGCCGGGCGTTGCGCGCGCCGCTGACGATCGAGCCCACCAGCAGGGCCGTGCCCGCGACCGCGAGCAGCACGATCATCGCGAGCTGCAGGTCGATCGCCACGCCGGCCGCCCACGCCAGCAGCCCGACGCCGATCGCGGCGATCACGAGGCCCCAGACGACGGTGCCCACCCGGAGCCGGCGACGGGGCGGCGTGACGGGGGCCACCGGAGCGGCCGGCTCGCCGACGGGGTCGACGCGGTCCGCCGGCGCGTAGGCCGCCGTCGGCCCGGCGTAGGCCGTGGCGGTCGGGTCGACACCGGCCGCCGGGTAGGCGGACGTGACGCGCTCCGGCCGGTCGGTCGGTGCGTAGAGCGCGCCGATCGGCGACGTCGGGGCAGACGCCTCGGTGGCCGCGATCGGCGCGGCGGCCTCGGCCGGGACCGGCTCCTCGACACCGCCGGCGCTCGTCGCTCCGACCGGCAGCGGGCGCGTCTGGTCGGTCGGCAGCACCGTGGTGTCGGTGTCGCGCTCGACCTCGTCGACTGCCGACTCCTCGACGGGGAGGACGACGGTGTCGTCGGCTGCCGTCTCCTCGACCGGGAGCGCCGCGGTGTCGTCGGCTGCGGCCTCGTCGGCAGCGGCTTCCTCGACCGGCAGCACGGCCGTGTCGTCGGCGGCGGTCTCGTCGACCGGGGTCTCCTCGATCGGCTGCACGGCCGTCTCGTCCTCCGCCGGGCGGGGGGTCTTCTCGGTGGGCATCAGTTCTCCTCGGTGATCGTGACGTCGCCGGCGCCGACCTGGACCTGCAGCTGGAGCTGCGGGTCGCCGCCGCCGAGGGTGCCGGTGGTGAACGAGCGCTGGCCGAGGCCGACGCCGTTCTGGCTCTTCTGCTCGCCGTTGACGTCCCAGAGGACGCTGCCGGCGCCGAGCTCGACGTCCGCGCTGACGGTCGCGTCGCTCGGCACGATGACGGTGAGGTCGCCCGCGGCGAGCGAGACCGGGACCTCGAGGGTCTGGGAGGTCATCGGCACGTCGGTCAGGTCGATCGTCACGTCGCCGAAGCCCATCGACCAGCCGTCGGCGGCCTCGGTCCGGGTGGTCGCGGTGACGTCACCGGAGGCGGCGAAGTCGTGCCGACCCTCGGCCGTCCAGATCCAGTGGTTGTTCTGCACCACGCCGACCGGCACGGCCACGAGGATGCCGACCACCGCGAGGCCGCCCAGGCCGCCGCTGGTCCGACCGCGCAGGCCCGACACGATGATGCCGAGGCCGCAGAGCACGATGCCGATGCCGAGGGTGGTGAGGCCGACGGGGCCGGTGAAGTCGCCCGAGCGCTCGGCGATGAGCAGCACCGCGAGGCTGAGCAGGGTGAGCGCGACGACCACGCCGACCGTGCCGACGCCGGCACCCGGGGTGCGGGGACGCGGCGGGCGCGGGGGCTGCGGGGGCCGGGGCGTGCGCGCCGGGGGCGCAGGGGG